>NZ_JAVRCE010000032.1:0-82840 GCF_034530915.1 Nostoc sp. DedQUE09 | reverse complement strand
TATAAGATTCTAAACCAGAAAAAACTGGAAAATAACACACCTTGAAAGGGCTAGTGAATAGAGAATAACTATTGACTAATGACCAATGACCAATTACCTTACTCATCCAGCACACTTAAACCACGTTGTTGTGCTTGCGCTACCACACTAATAAATACGTCTTCCAAAGAAAACTCGATTTCTCGGCAGTTGTGAACGAAAACACCCGCCTCAAATAACCAAGCTTGAATTTGGGGAATCTCCAGATCAGGACGATCGACAATAGTATGTAAACGAGAACCGAAAATCGAAACTCGCCAATTTTCTAATTTCTGCTTGAGGAAATCCGAAGCTTTTTGCAAAGGTTCACATTCCCATTCCACTAGTTGTCCCGGTTGTTCGGCTTTGACTTGACGTGGTGTACCTTGAGCGACAATTTCCCCCGCTACCATAAATCCGAGACGATGGCACTGTTCTGCCTCTTCTAAATAGTGAGTAGTTACTAAAATAGCCATTCCTTCCTGAGCAAATCGATTAATTAGCCGCCAAAACTGCCTTCTTGCTAATGGATCAACCCCTGAAGTTGGCTCATCTAAAAACAAAACTTTGGGTTCATGCATGACTGCGGCACTAAAAGCTACTCTCTGCTTCCAACCCCCAGGTAAATCGGCAGTCAGTAGATTTCCCTTGCCAACTAGATCGCTCATTTGCAATACCCAGTCTTTTTTGGCACGCCGATAACGAAGAGGTATACCGTAAATACCGCAATAAAACTCTAGATTTTGTTCTATTGTCAGGTCATCATAAAGAGTGAATTTCTGAGACATATAGCCGATCCGTTGCCGGACTTTGGCACTTCGTAATTCACCCGTTTCTCCTGCCAAAGCCATACGTCCAGAACTGGCACTGAGTAAGCCACACAACATCTTAATTGTGGTTGTCTTACCTGCGCCATTGGCACCTAATAAACCAAAGACTTCACCGTATTTAATTTCCAGATTGATTTGTTTGACGGCGTGAAAGTTACCGAATATTTTACTGAGATTATTTGCCTTAATCGCAATGCCAGATGTGGATGCTGATTTTTGCAGCCGAGGATAAGCGATGATGGGAATATCGCCTTTGAGTTCCCGCAAACGAGCCACAAAGCTATTCTCTAAGGTTGGAGTATCAAGAACTAAACTTTCTAATTGCAGTTGTTGTTGTTCTAAGACAGACCGAATCCTCTGGCTTGCCTGTTTAGGTTGCGGTGTCAGCACATCCAGATGATCTCCGAAGCGTTGGACATCTGTAAGCACATCTTTAACATCCGCATTTTGTTTTAAAATGTCTTCGGCTTGGTCTAGCTGGGCGATGGGAAGGAAAACTTCGATACGTTCCACGCCCAGACTTGCTTTGACTTGAGCGACTGTATCACATTGCTGAATTTTACCTTCGTAGATTAAGGCAATACGTGAACAGCGTTCGGCTTCATCAAGATAGGGTGTTGCTACAACTGTAGTCATTGCTTCGGTAACAGCTAGTTGGGCAAGAATATCCCAAAATTCACGACGCGATACTGGATCTACACCTGTGGTAGGTTCATCTAATAGCAATATTTGTGGTTGATGAATTAAGGCACAACAAAGCCCTAATTTTTGTTTCATCCCACCAGAAAGACGACCCGCTAAACGGTCTTGAAATCGTGCCAAATCCAACAAACCCAAGTAGTATTTACTCCGCGTTTTAAAAGCTGCTTCACTAACTTCTCGTAAACCAGCAGCATAGCGGAGATTTTCTAGAACGCTTAAATCTGGATAGAGGCTGAAGCGTTGGGTGAGGTAGCCCATTTGCAAACGCCGACTCCGGGGTTGGGAACCCAAGACCTCGACAATACCACTCGTTTGTGGCATGACTCCTGAGAGAATCTGAAATGTTGTAGATTTGCCTGCGCCATCAGGGCCAATCAGTCCAAAAATTTCGCCTTGATAAATATCTAAATTAATACCATCTACAGCATTATGACTTTGTTGCCTGTAGCGATGTTGAAGATCGCGAATGGAAATAACACGGCTAAGAGTAGGCTGCAATGGCGATACAGATTCAGTTACAGTTTCATCCTTCATCATTTAGATGCCTGCCTGTGTTTGTGGCAACAAAATCCTTGCATCAGCTGGCATACCTGGTTTGGCTATACCTTGGGGGTTTTTTAAAGTCAGTTCTACACCAAAGACTTGTTTAACTCGGTCTTCTTGAAAATAAATATTTTCTGGCGTAAAGCTGGCTTTGGGATCTACGCGAGTTACTGTTGCTTCTAGTGGTTGGTTGGTAAATCCATCAAGTTCAATCTGTGCTTGTTGCCCTAGTTTGACTTTGGCAATTTCACTCGCAGGAACAAATCCACGCAAATACAATTGGTTGAGATTAACTAATGTCAATAATGGCGCACCACCGGCAACTACTTCTCCTGGTTGTACAGAACGGGTAATTACATTACCAGCCATAGGACTATTCACAACCAAGTAATTCAATTGAGCTTCTATCTGAGCTTTAGCTGCTTGGGCGTTATATACTTCCTGTTGGGCTAAGGAAATATTAGTACGGGCTTGGGCGATTTGTCTTTGGATTTGTAATGCTGCTGTTACTCGAATTGGTGTGTTGCGTAGGGTTGCTTGGGCTTGTGCCAGCCTGCCTTGGGCGGCTTCAATTTGCTGACGCACAACCATGACTTTAGCTTCGACAGCTTCAGCTTGAGCGTCGTCTCGGTCTTGTTGTTGAGCTGATACCACACCTTGACTATATAAATTTCTCGTCCTGTTTTGTTCAGCTCGGGCTAGTTTTAAATTTGTCTGGGCTTCTACTAACTCAGATTTGGCTGCTGCTAAAGAATTTTTTGCCTCTAAAACTCGACCTTCGCTTTCTTGTTTGGCTTGCTGGGTAATGAGATTAGCTTGGTCTAATTCTGCTTGGAGAACTGGTATTTGCTGACGGGCGTGTTCTAAACGCTGTTTCTCAGCATTAATCCTTGCTTGAGTTCCCTGTAGTTGGGCGCGCAAATCTGTATCGTCAATCTTTACTAATAGCTGTCCTGGTTGAATAAAATCTCCTTCCTTGACCACAACTTCGCCAATTTTGCCGCCAGTCTTGCTAGAAATATCAGTTTCATAGCCTTCTATTCGACCACTGAGAAATAAACCATTGGGCTGCGGTTTATATAAAAATTGACGATACCCTACGTATCCTAAGCTGCCAAGGAGCGCGATCGCTGCTACAAAAATAATGGGTTTAACAATTTTGAGACGTGGTTTTTTGGGCTGTTGGGGAGATAACTGGAGTTGAGAGTTGTCAGTTTCAGCAGATTCTATGGAATTGCTGGGAGCTTGTTTGGAATTATAAGACTCATTTTCTGTTTCTAACATAAGGTATAAGGTATAGGTCTAAATTTTTTAATTAAGACTATTGCCATCAAAATTAAATCTTTAATTTAGTTCTGGTTGTTCATGGACAGACAGCAAAGCGATCGCTGCTTGACGAGCATACTCTACTGTGGTGAGGGCTGAGGTTCCCTCCATATTGACTGTAAAAATAGCTCCGCCAATTAAAAGCATCATCTGCTGTACGAAACTTTCCGGATTGCAGAGGTCTGCTTCCTGTGCCAAATGGCTAATGTGGGCAAAAAGGATCTGTCTCGGTTCTACACAAAATTCATAGGCGGGATGTTGTATATCACCTAATTGAGCTGCTGCGGTACTAAAGGGACAACCATGAAACTCATGGATGACTAACCACTGTCCTAAAACATTAAAAATAGCTATTAGCCGTTCTTTCGGGCTACCATGATGCTGCTCTAAGGCTTGAAATAACCATTGCTGCCATTGTTCACTTCTGCGACGCATGACTTCGGTAATCAGTTCATCTTTGGAGGCGAAATGATGGTAAAGAGTCGTTTTGGCAACATTAGATTTGGCTACTATCTCATCTACACCGACATTACGAATACCCTTTTGATAGAAAAGCGTGGTAGCAGTTGTTAATATTCGTTCCCGTGGTTCGGCTTTTCTTGGTATCATAAATTACAAAACCTACAGGTCTGTTTTCTAGGATTTATTATATGTTTAATCTTTTGGGTTTCGAGCAGTTACTACAAATCTATTAACAATGTAAATTCGCACAGATTACTCTGCAAAACTTGCCTGCTCAACAGGTGTTGGCTCTGGTGTTGCTTCATTTGCGATCGTCTGTCCCCATTTTTCCACAAGTTTCAGTAAACCAAAAAGTTTTTTATAAGTCTTACCATCTGGACATTTCAGCTAAAACCAGGGATATCAAAAAACCAACAATTTAAATCACAGGTTTGTACTTATGATCAATCTGCGTTGAAACAGAATGAGCAGCATTAATGAGTTTAGCAAGCGATCGCATGGATGTAATTTGTTAAGTAATGTAACGATGAAACAATAATTTGAATAATCTGACAGTCTGCTACTGAATATAGAAGTATATGAATTTCAATCAAAAAACATCTCTTGTTTCTGTAATTTTAAGTCTTGAAGACTGTGAACATGACGAAATTAATGGTTTTCTATGGAATCATAGACTGCAAAATATCTGAAAACACACTCTTTTAGCAAAACAAATCAAACACACAGATTCCCTCTAAAAAAGATGTTTGAAAAATCCTCTTCTCGGTGGCAAAACATTCTAAATCCTTCTAAATCCCCTTAAAAAGCAGGGCTGATTCATTCCATTTCAAACAGGATTTGTCAAGATGGTTAGCAAGAAAATTGTAAGTAAGCGTGACGAAGAGATGAATATTTAAGCACTGAAATATCAGTAAAATAGTTGGTTTCATCGGCACGCTAGTAACAAAATAACTAATTTTTAATTGCTATAACCCTTGATTTTTAAAGCTCTTTGGGGAATGAAACAGCCCTGCCTTAAAAAGGGGGACTTTGATTGCGGTTCCTGCCTTTTTAAGGGGGGTTAGGGGGGATCAATAAGTACGTAAAATTACAGCCAGCCACTTTTCAAACAACCTTTAATAAGTTTGGGATGTTATGGGAGGCTTTTTAGTAAATTAGAAGAACGTATGCCAGTCAAATAGCTATTTAATTTTGACTGAATATCTTAACAGATTGTAACTTTTTACCTCATGCTCGTCTATATAAATTAATGAGCTGAAAAACCATTGTGGCTTTTTAGGGAACAATAGAGGTGCTTGAGTATAAAAAGTAATTATGAAATCAAGGGTGTTATTTGGCGATTATGAAAAAAATTTTGGTAATAGAAAATGACACTTCAACTCGTAATCTTTTCGTAGAAAACCTGCAAGCAAAAGGTTTTGATACTATAGATGCTGAAGATGGTCTAATTGGTATGCATTTGGCAAAAGAACAACTACCAGATTTAATAGTCAGTGAAGTTAGAACTCCTACGCTTGATGGTGTTAGTATTCTCAAAAATCTCCGCCACAACTCTGTTACAGCGACTATGCCAATGATTTTTGTTAGCGAACAGGGTAGTCGATCTGATATCCGTAAAGCAATGGAATTAGGAGCAGATGATTATATTACTAAACCTTGTCAAGTAGACGAATTATTGCGAGCGATCGCCACCTGTTTAACAAAAAGAGATATCCTCCGACAAGAGTTAATTTTACAGCATGAGAATCTCTCAAAAACACAATTATATGATCAAGAAAACACCATTCAATCTGATTGCAAATTAAAAGAGGTTTTTCAATTTATCGAAAATAATTACTGTCACCCGATAAGCCTCAGTGATGTAGCCGTGGCAGTAGGTTATTCTGCGGCATATCTGACTAATTTTGTACGCAAGAAAACTGGTCAATCTATTCAAATGTGGATTATTCAACACCGAATGACAGCAGCACGTACCTTGTTACTAGAAACAGATGAGACAGTGGTATGTATTGCTGCTAAAGTAGGTTATCTTCATACAGTTCATTTTTGTCGTCAATTTCGTCAACATCATGGTAAAGCTCCTCAAGCTTGGAGAAAAGAACAATTAAATAGATAAAAATTAAATAGAAAGAATTGTTTATCTTATCAAAAAAATGTTCATTGTAAATATCAAGCATAGAGCTTACCATTAAATTATTGAAGTCATAAGACCTTTGGGAGAAATGCTTAAATTGTCATCTTGAACAGAGATAAATATCAGGTAAAACTCTTCTCCATCCTGCGTTTCATTCAAAATTACATTCCTGATTCTTTGATTTTTGTAATAGGTCAATAGTAATTAGTAAGGGAAAAAACAATGCTTGGTTATCAAAAATCTTCCAAACATGGTGCAGCAAGATAAATTAACTAAGATTAGTGAATAATCAGATTACTCTTTTTGAATATATAAAATAGGTCGTAATTCCTGTTCGGATAATTCAAGCATTTTCAAACAGGAATAGTTTCCTAAGTCAAAGTACTTTTTTTAAATTTATCTAGGATGTTCCAAAAATGACTCACACTAATACCCAGACAATCGGAGAACAAATTCTTCAGCATATCTTCCATCATCGTCGATTAATATCACATACAGAGCCTTGTGGACAAAAACCTTGTCCATTGTGTCTGGCTCCTCATATGCAAAAAATCCAGTATTTTATTGAAAGAGAAAAGCCAATTCACTTTATTCTTCCTGCTTTTCCTGCTAAATCACCAAATCAAAAAAAAGTATTGAGTTCCCTACCCGACATGGGTGAACAAGTTGCACTACAATTTCTTCAATCATTATGTGTGGAAATCCAAGATATCTATGCTCCTGGCGCTGAGATTACAATTTGCTCTGATGGACGAGTATTTAGCGATCTTGTCTGCGTTAGTGATGAGAATGTGACTGCCTACGGACGAGAAATCAGAAACATCATCGATGAAATTAATGCAGATGCGATCGCCTTATTTAACTTAGAAGATGTCTTCCTGAATCTAAATTTCGATCAAATGCGAGAGAAAATAGTCCTTGAGTATGGTGAATCTCTGGAAAATCTCCAGCTTTTAGTCAAGACTGACTTAAATTATCGTAATTTATTCAATGGTATTCATCGCTTCCTCTGCGAAGATTATCAGGCTTTACAACCATTCAAAACCCGCAATCAAATCAAAACCGAATGCAAAGAACTTGCCTATAGCGTGATTCAGCGTAGTAACGCCTGGAGTTCTTTAGTCGCCAAGCAATTCCCCCAAGCCTTACGCTTCTCCATTCATCCCCAACCTTTCCATTCAGAAAAAATTGGTATCCACATGATCAAAACCTTAGATCAATGGGGCACACCTTGGCATAACGCTGTAGTCCATGATGGTAATCAATTCTTACTCCTCAAACGTAGCCAAGCAGAAAAAGCCGATGCTTCTCTAATTTGGCACAACGATCGCCCTAGTCATTTCCACGTTGCAGACATATCGCAATTTATCACCACAATTTCTACACAAGAGGCAGCATGATCGCAATTTCACCTAATCCGCAAACATCAATCAAGTTCAATAGTCAGCCTTTATGTCCTTTCGGCTTACTACTTGAAGCTACTGAACCACAATCCGATATCCGAAAATTATCAATCCCACAGTTGCGTCAGCTTACTTGGGAGCATAGCCTAATTGTTTTACGTGGCTTTTCATCCTTGCAAGAAGAAGTATTGCCAGATTATTGCACCAATTGGGGAACACTCCTAACTTGGGATTTTGGTACAGTACTCAACCTTATTGTCCACGACAACCCCCAAAATTATCTATTTACAACTGGTAATGTTCCATTTCATTGGGATGGTGCATTCGCTAAAGCAGTACCTAGCTTTCTATTTTTCCAATGTCTGCAAGCACCGAGCGCAGGAAGCGGTGGTGAAAGCTTGTTCTGTCACACAACCAGAGTATTGCAAAATGCCACTCCTGAAGAACGTCAAGCCTGGCAAAAGATTAACATTACCTATAAAACTCAAAAACTAGCTCATTACGGCGGCAAAATTACAGCACCCCTTGTGAGTCAGCATCCCATTACTGGTAATCCCATACTACGTTTTGCAGAACCACTAAATGAGGATAGTGTGCATCTCAATCCTTTATTTCTGGAGATTTCAGGTTTAGCATCTGGAAAGCCAAACCAATTCCTCAATGATTTGATCGCTAGGCTTTATCTACCACAACATTGTTTCGCACACCAATGGCAAGAAGGAGATATTCTTATCGCTGACAATCATGCATTGTTACATGGTCGCAATCCCTTCTTAGCAAATTCACCACGACATCTACAACGCGTGCATATTTTATAGATTTTTTACAATTTATAAAAGCTCAAAATTTTCTCAAATAGATGGAGAAGTTAAATATGCAAGAGAAAGTGTAGCTGACAACACAATACTAGTTTTGACAACAATGGAAGTCTTGAATAAATTATGTAATTCTCCAACTCAACAACTAATAAATTCTGGAAATAACAATAAGCCTAGTGAAGTACAACTCACTTCTGTGAAAGCTAATTAAATTGAGTTACAAAAAATTAGTTTTATTCACATCTTGTACTTACTAAAAATTTTGCAATCTCCCACTACTATTCACTTCAGGAATAATTAATGAACACTTCTACTCAAACACTAGAATACGACGTTGTCATCATCGGTGCAGGATTCGCAGGCGTGTGCCAAGCCCGTCATCTATTACTCAAAATCCCTAATATTCGGGTTGCTATAGTTGATTCTCGTCCTGAAGAACCGAAAAGAACAGATCACAGGCTTGGTGAATCTACAGTCGAAATTGCTGCTATGTTTCTGTTTCGAGAATTAGGTTTGCAAGAGTATATGATTGAAAATCATACACCAAAGTCAGGATTGAATTTTCACTGGCCTAAAAACCCAAATAAAACAGAATCGATGAGCGATTACTATACCACTTGGGTTAATCGGCAACTTCACCTCCCATCTTTTCATATCAATCGCGCTAAATTTGACCGAGACGTGCTGGAAATGAATAAGCAGATGGGAACTACCTATTATAATGGTCGCGTGCTTGATGTAGAATTAGCTCCAAAAGATGCAATCAAAACCGTAAAAGTCAAAACTAGCGGTGAATATTTAGAACTCAAAGCCAAACATATTATTGATGCCGCTGGTCGCAAGTTTATTATTGGACGCAAAACAGATAATCTGATCTTTGATAAAAAGGAACTTTATGAAATTGATACTGGATCTGCATGGGTATGGGTTAGAAATGTAGACCGTAAGATATTTGATAACGGTTTACATGGTAATGAAACACTTGCTAGCCGTTATTACGCTACTAATCACTGGATGGGAACTGGTCATTGGTTGTGGATGATTCCTTTAGATAAAGATACTATGGATTTATCAGTAGGAGTTGTTCACCACAATGACGCCATCTCTGCTTCGCAAGTTAATACTGAAGAAAAGTTTTATGCCTTTCTCAAAGCCAATCATAATGTTCTGTATCAACTTCTGAAAAGTGGCGAGCACTTAGAGTTTCATTACTTGCCAAGGTTAGCTCACAGAAGTAAAACAATTCTTTCTGATGATAATTGGTATGTAATTGGCGATGCTGCTTGCATTTTTGATGCTCTTTATAGCTTGGGATCAACAATGATTGCAATGGCTGTTGAGAGTGTAACCGAAGTGATACGTGCTAAGTTGGCTGGTGAAAGTGATGCAGAGGAAAAACGAGTAGCTTATAACAATTTCAATCTTTTATTCCAACGTAATGTTAATCTTCTTGTCAGCAATCATCCTAAACAATTGGGTAACGCTAGTGTGATGAGCTGGCGTGTATATTCAGATCCAATGTGGTGGTTTGGTGTTTTGGTGCCAATGTACATAGGTAAATGGCATTTAGATTTAAAATTCATCTCTATGGCTACCGGTGTTGTAGAGGAGAACATGAACTTTTTCTTGGATGTGTATAAACAGCTGAATGAATTAGCAGAAAAAGGAGCCAATATTGGTTTTATGGATCAGTTGCGTGCCGATCAGTTGATTGGACACTATTACACAGGCAAATTATTTGATAAACACTTCCTGGAGAATGCCAAGTTAGAACCTCGACGCACCAATGTTTTTACTGGCATCAAAGCTACTGCATTTTATACAGCTGCTTGGTATACGAAGTTGCAATGGAAAGCTTTTGGTTTAAAAGGACTATTAGCACCGCGCAGCTTATATCATATCTTTCGCTTCTTGATCTTATCGAGAAAGTTAGCGATCGCAGATCTAATTTTTCGCTTTCAGACTCGAAATTTACCCTACAACAGCCATATTGCTAAATTGCGTCAAGAATTTAAGAGCTATCAATATCAACCTGAGCTACCAAATTGGCATGAAGAAGTTAAAGCTGAAGTTGATAAACGGGTAATTGAAATGGTGAGATAGTGCTTCCCGGATTTCTCACAAGTGAGAAATCCGGGAATTGCTGGGGCAAACGCATCTAACCCACATTCTGCACCCTAACTGTCACAAAGGGGTTTTTACTGAATATTTTCTCTGCAATCAGAGTAAAACAATACGTATCCCCTCAATAATTTGGGGTAGCAGGGTGGTTTCATACAAACAGAGAAAAAAACTAAAACTGGATTTCAAAGCCTCTCCCCCTGTGGGGGAGAGGAATGGAAGTGGGGTAAAAAGCCATGCTAAAAAACGAGAAATCAAGACTTATGTATTTTTCTTTTTTCGTATGAAACCGCGCTGCGCTAACGTCATTCGTAATTCGTAATTGAATTCTTAACTACGAATTACGAATCTGTTAACGATAATTTGTAAATTGCAAAGCAACTGGGTAGTCTTCTTGTTTCAGACGCTGCATTACAACTTGCAAGTCATCTTTAGATTTGGCAGAAACCCGCACAGCATCCCCTTGAATTGAGGCTTGTACCTTTTTGAATTCGTCGCGGATCAATTTGGAAATTTGTTTGGCGATTTCCTGACTAATGCCTTTTTTGAGTTTGATTTCTTGACGCACGCGATTACCACTGGCTGATTCAACTTTGCCAAAATCAAAGATTTTCTGGGAGAGGTTACGCTTGGCGGCTTTTTCTCGCAGAATGGTGTGTACAGAATCTAAGGTAAACTCGCTGTCCGTACTAACGTTAATGCTTTCTTCAACTAACTCGACAGTAGTTTCAGTGTCTTTGAGGTCGTAACGACCTTTGATATCTCGTATAACTTGATCGACAGCGTTAACCAACTCTTGGCGGTCAAAGTCGCTCACAATGTCAAAGGAAAAAGTAGAAGCCATAAAACATTTTGGATTTTAGATTTTGGATTTTAGATGGGGCATGGGGCGTTGAGCATTGGGTATTGTTATTTTCCTATGTCTTTACACTACCCACTTCCTAGTAGAGACGCAATTAATCACGTCTCTTCCACTTCCCACTTAACTAGTAGCTTGGATGATGCTCAAGAAAAAGAGAGTGGCAGAGCCAGGGATGCCAATGCCAAACATCAGCGAGCCTCTTTTCAGAGGAGCTACGCTAATGCAAAAGGGGTATATTCAAAATATAAAAAATCGAGTATAGGAAACGGGCAGCCACAAAGGCGATCGCAGCTACTTGGGCTGTAAAAGAATTTACACCAGTCACATAAGCCATCAATGCAGCTGCGGCAAATATCATAAAGGCTTCAAAGGTGTTCTGATGTGCCCAAGTAGCCCGTTGGGCATAAGGTGGCAATTTATCAAACATGGCGCGAGGAGTAGAAAACATTTCATATCCAATACGCGCACGGGCATAAGCTACTAGCAAAAATGGCACGTAAATTAGAACGGCGGCAGCAGCGATCAAGTACAAAAAAATTATCATTACTTATTAGTCGTTGGTTATTAGTCATAAGTCATCAGTCATCAGTCATTAGTCAAATGCAAATGACAAAAGACAAATGACAAATGACTAATCAAAGTAGAAAAGCGTCACCACTTTTCTTTGTTCTTCTGCATCCTGACAAGTTTGTAACAGAGTGCGGCTGTCGTGAAACGCAAAGCAGATTAGTTGCTGGCAACGGGAGACAATTTCCTTGTTGCACAAATAACTAGCTTCTGCCAGAGACAGATTATCATTACTGGGATTTTCGACTAGATGCATTACCTGTTCTAGTTGCTGGCGCGATTCTAAAGGCTGGCGTTCCAGGCTTTGGGGTAGAATTACCGTCAACAAATTTGCATCAGCCCGCGTTGCTCCCTTGATGGCCGCTGAATTTGTACCTGTAGCACCAGAAGTAATGATTCGATTACCCGATAAAACTAGGGCATAAGTCATCATTTCAATAAGATTCTGATGCGTAATCGGTACATGACGAGAACCTAGCAAGGCAATTCTTTTAGAACCAGTTTGCTGGATTGTCGCCAGTTCTTGCGCTAATGTATCGAGGTTAATAAGGTCTGTTGATTGGCTCAAAGATAAAGATAATCAGATTAAACGACCCAGATATTTTACCAAACAGCGTGTAGATACGAGGAAAACTTAAGTTAGAGATTACGACTATTTTTCGATTGTTTGGTTTAGTAACTCCATTAGTTGGTTACACCAAGCTAGCCAATGTGTTTCGTAACTAATGCCATTTAGGAAAGTCAAATACTGAAATTTGCCTGCTTCTGGGAGTTCTTGCGGATTCTGAAAGTAACGCTCTTCTAATTGGCGATAGTTCTAGGATTTGGAGCGTTTTGCCAGAAATCCAGTCAAAAGCTTGGTAAAGGTTTAATCAAGCCATTAGTGCTGATGGCAGTGTGGGCATTTGGCACGAAACTTAATTTCATAAAACCGGGAAGATATAAGGCGATTTATGGCAATATGCCTGTCTTTGGATTAACTGCTGCAACTAAGCACGTACCAGCTATGGGGCGGAAGGAAACAGCACGCCGTCCCTTGGGAGGTGACGGCGAACCAGCTGTATCCTAGCAATACAGCCTCCTAACTGATAACTGAGCATGGATGCTCTTAATAAGTTTGAGTTGATGAATCTAAGACAATGCCGCTGCGGGAGTTAAACCTAGTTTGGATAACAAGCGGTCAATGTCAAAATGCTCGGACATCAACTGACGAATATACTGAACCTTAATCGGCTCATGGACACGGACTTGACCAAAAGTGCGGTCAACAATTCCTACAGTAGTTAGGGTATCTAAGTCAACAGACAAAATGGGTATTTCTAGTTCTTCAGCACGACTGAGAATGAACGGTGGGGGTGGTAGTTGCCCAGTGAGAATTAAACATTGGGTAGAAGTTTCCAAAGCCGCTTGCTGAATTTCCACCCGATCGCCTCCTGTCACCACTGCCATATTCCGGCGTTTGCGGAAATATTTCACAGCTGAATTGACATTCATCGCTCCAATTGCCAGACTTTCTACCAACAAATCCATGCGATCGTTACGACAGAGAACATCAGCCTTTAACTGTTTGACTAGTTCGCCAACACTCACACTACGGAGCAAATCGCTGTTTGGCAGCATTGCTAGCACCGGAATACCTTGCTGTTCCAAAAATGGTAGCACGAGAGTTTCAACTGCTTCTAGTTGGGTGACAGGGATATCATTGATCACAGTTCCAATCAAGCGATCGCCCACACGCCTTTTAGCAGCTAACAGTGCCTCAACCGAAAGCAACGATTTATAGCGGGCTACTAACAGCACGCCAGCATCCAATACTTCAGCCATTTGCAGTAAAGACAAGTCAAACAAATTGCCTTCGGATAAATCACCAGGCCCCTCCAGTAACACCACATCTCCTTGAGATTTATGTAAATATTGCTGTATTAGGGACTGCTGATAATCGGTTTTGTCTTCCCCCCGTAAGCGCTTTTGCACATTTGGTTCATCCAAAGCCAGCATTGTTGGTGCAATGCGGTTTTCCGGCAAATTGAGGCTAAGAGCGATGAACTGGACATCTTCTTCAATTACGGTTCCACTAGACGAATTGAAAGACGTACCAAGTGGTTTACCGTAAGTAATATCCAGACCTTTTTGCTGTAGCTGATGAGACAAACCCAGAACAGTTGCAGATTTACCGCTGTAATTCTCGGTTGATCCAATCAGCAAATATTTAGGGGATTTTGGCACACATGCACTCCTAATTTCAAAAGTCAGAAGAACCCAGCTAGGTGTTTCCTAATTCTAGTTCCTTCTGGCAAAAGCCTCTCGCTCTCACAAATTAAGCTTTCCCAGAATTACCTTCTGAATCAGCAGGGGCAGGAGAAAGGTTTTCTTTCCTTGTGTCGGCTCTGCTAACCTGTACGCCTACCTTAAAGATTTGTCATTACCAACAAATAGCAAACTAAAAATCTAAGAGCTTCGTTGCTATAGAAGAGTTGGTAGGGTCAAAGGGGATTTGCCACAGATTGAGTGGGTTATCTTTATATGTGTTATTTGATGCAATAGGTAAGTTATGGATATTGAAGAATTGCTGGAAAGGTAAGCTGCTGGAGAAAGAAATTTTAGGGAGGTTGATTTGAGTAGCAGCGATTTGACTGGTGTAAATCTCAGTGGTGGCTACACTATTACGTATGAATTAGCACGGCAAATAAAGTACTGCGATCGCCTACGTTAAATTGGAAGCGATCGCAGATGAAAAGCCTTCATAAATTTCCTTAAAAACCCAACACCTGCATTGATTTTTCAAGTACTTCTTTGGGGCGAAATGGTTTAGTTAGATATAAATCTGCACCAACCTCAATTCCTTTTTGTTTATCAAATTCCTGTCCCTTAGCTGTCAAAATTATGATGTAGATGTCAGTCATTTGCAGGTCATGTTTTACAATATGGCAGACTTGCAGACCATTCATTTTCGGCATCATTACATCAAGAAAAACTAGGTTTGGTTTTTCAGTTTTAATAGTTTCGAGAGCTTCTTCTCCATTTCTAGCAGTTAGAAGTTCAACACCCTCATCTTCTAATGCTTCTAAGGCTTGTTCCATCAAAATCAAGATATTGGGTTCATCGTCAACAATTAAAATTTTCTGGGTCATGGGGATTGGTGATTGAGGATTGGGAAGCAATACGGTTCGGATAAGCATTTTGAACTCAGAATTACCTTTGGGGAAAAGGTTAAAGGTTAAGGGTTAAAAGTTTTTCCCCCTTTCCCTTTCCCCTTTAACCGAACCGTATTGGATTGGGAAGTGGGGATTGAGCATTGGGCATTGGGAATTAAAGATTGGGGATTAGAATAATGATTTAACCTGTTACGGACTTTGCTCGATTACCACGCAGTCGAAACTCAGTACAAGTGACCAATGACGGTCTACACGGAAAATAGTGCAATATTTAGGTGCGTTAGCTTACCAGTCCCCAGTCTTTAATCCCCACTCCCTAGCAATTACTGTTCTGACAGCATAATAAAAAATACATTTTCCAACTCCTTCTCAAACCGGAGGGTTTTCACCAAATCGGCTTCTTGAGAGAAGATAGAATCGATGATGATCATGTCAGGTTTGGCTGACAGGGCTTGATAAATACATTCTTGCGGATCGGAGGCTTCAATCACGCTGTATCCCTGAGTTTGCAGTACATCTGATAGGGTTTTTAAGGCTGATGCATTTTTATCTACAACCAATACCTTTTTACTAGAAGTGCCTTGGTAAAGCAGTGAGCCAATTTCGTTGAGGAGTTTTTCTGTGTCAATCGGCTTGGTGAGATAGCGATCGATGCCAATATGGTAGCCCCGTTCTTTGTTTTCAATAATTGACAGAATAATGATCGGAATGTCTGCGGTCTGAGGATCGTTTTTGAGAACGGCTGCCACATCGAAGCCATTGATTTGGGGCATCATCACATCCAAAAGAATCAGATCGGGACGGGCTATTTTGATTTGATGAATTGCATCCATACCGTCTTTTCCTTCGCGAACGTTGTAGCCTTCGTTTTCCAGTTGTTGACGAAGCAGTTCCCGAATATTAGCATCATCATCTACAACCAAAATGGTTTTACGGTTTTGGTTCAGCACAGCGTTTTTGGTGATGACGTGTTCTTTGAGTTGTTTGACTAGGGTATCCAAATTCAGATTAGCAGTGGTTTTTTGATCGCTGGCGTAGGTGGGAATGATGAACGAAAATATGCTGCCTTTACCTGGTTCACTCTCAACCCAGATTCTACCGCCGTGATGATCGACGATTTGTTTACAGATGGGCAGTCCTAACCCTGTGCCTTTGGGTTTGTCGGTGAGGGTGTCACCAACTTGGCGGAATTTCTCGAATACCTTCGGCTGGTCTTCAGGTGCAATCCCAATGCCTGTGTCGATGACGCTAATGCAAACACCGTCGTTTCCTTGTTTGACGCGACAGGTGACACAACCAGATTCGGTAAACTTAACGGCATTGGAAATCAGGTTGATTAAAACTTGCAGCAAACGGTTGCGATCGCCTACTATCTGAGGCAGTCCAGGTTCAATCTCGCTGACCAATTGCAAGCCATTGGTTTCAAATAACCCGGCGGTAGAATTGGTTGCCCAATCCAGTAATTCACTGGGATCGAGGGGCTGCATCTGCCATTCCACCTTACCTGCTTCCATCTTGGCGATGTCCAGAACATCGTTAATCAAAGATGTGAGCCGTTCTGCTTCCGACACAATAATGTTGAGATTGTCAGCCACCCGCTTAATCGTTTTCTGAAGCTTCCGGTCTTCGGTAGAAATCATTGGGAACACATCGGTTTCCAGCTTTTCTTGAATGATGGATGCAAAACCGAGGACAGAAGTTAGTGGCGTCCGCAGCTCATGGGAAACTGTTGAGATGAAGTCGGTTTTCATCTGGTCGATTTCCTTTTCTGCCGTCACATCCCGAATCAGCAGCGCCGAACCAAAGCAGGCAGCGGATTCTGAATCTGTCGTCTTTTTGAAAATAGCGGTTGCCACTGCCTGACCAATGCGTTCCTTGGTGAGTGCAACTTCGGCAGAGAACACTTCTCCAGGATGGGACTGAGTTCGTGCAATTAGGTCTGCTAAACCAGATATCGGTAGTCCTCGGTAATGACCATTAAGGGCGGTGGCTGTCAATCCATACATGGCTAAAAAGGCAGGATTGAAGTGGGTAATTTGTCCTGTAGTGTCTGCCACTAACAAACCATCTGCTAAGTTATCTAAAATGGCATTTAATCCCTGCGCTTCTGCTAGGGTATTTTGCAGGGCAGCTGTGCGATCGACAACTCTGGCTTCCAGTTCTTGATTCAGTTGGCGCAGAGCGATTTCTGCTTGTTTGCGGGCTGTAATATCGGTATTGATTTCTAGCATAGCGCAGGGCTGACCGGATAAATCTCGTTGCAAAGTCCAGCGGCTCTGAACGGTAATCGGTCTACCATCGCGCGTGATGTGTTCCAGTTCTCCTTCCCAAGTGCCCTCCCGGAGAAACTCTGATAGAATTTCTTCTAAAGGTTTTGAAAAGGTTGATTTTAGAAATGCGTGAATGTATTGGTCTTTCACTTCCTCACGCGTCCAACCGTAAAGCCTTTCAGCACCTTGATTCCAGTGATAAATTTTGTCGTTCATGTCGCGGACAATGATGGCATCGCTGGAGTGATTCAACATATCCAATAAACGTTGATTTTCAGCTTCTGCCAGCTTGCGATCGTGAATATCAGTACAGGTGCCAATCCATTCCCGAATACTGCCGTCTTCTTCCAAGACGGGGGCACCACAGACAGAGAAGTAGCGGTATGTGCCATCCTTGCCATGCAGCCGATATTCGGTTTGGTAGATACCTCGGTTTGCCACAGCAGCATTCCAAACTTCTGTGGAGTTGGCACGGTCATCGGGGTGAATTGGATCGATCCAGCCCCAACCTTCAACTTCAGCTTCGCTCTGCCCCGTATAGTCCATCCAGGTGAGCATTTCACTACTTATTCCCAGCCCTTCCGGGGTAGCTCCCCAGACGATCTGTGAAGTAGCAGTTACTAACGAGCGATATCGTTCTTTAAGACGTTGATTTTCGGCTTCTGCCAGCTTGCGCTCGTGAATATCGGTGCAGGTGCCAATCCACTCTCGGACGCTGCCATCTTCTTCTATAACGGGCGCACCCCAGACCCAAAAGTAGCGATAGTTGCCATCCTTGCCACGAATTCGGTATTCAATTTGATACATACTCAGGTTTGCCACGGCATTACTCCAGACTTCTCCGGTGTAGGCGCGATCGTCAGGATGAACGGCATCAATCCAGCCCCCATTTTCCGCTTCAGCTAGAGTTTGACCTGTATAAGCTATCCAGCTTGCCAGTTCAAAGCAAATTCCTTCTGGTGTACTTACCCAGACAATTTGTGTATTAGCAGTTACTAGAGAGCGGTATCGGGCTTCACTCTGTTTCAGGATTTGCTCATGATGTTGGCGTTCCTGCTGAACGCGTCGAAGGTCGCTCATATCCTCCACGCTAGACCAGATCAGCTGCTCTCCATCTTTCTCAATCATCAGTCCAGAGATCCTGACTGAAACCAGATGCCCATCTTTGTGGATTAACTCCTTCTCATAAGGACCATAGCGACCAGTTTGTTCTAGGTTCTCTAGCGTAGCTTGGTCGGCGATCGCATAGTTTTCAGGAGTAATCTGGTGATAGTTAAGATTCAAGGTTTCTGGAACAGTGCGCCCCAAAATCGCAGCATAGGCGGGGTTGATGTTAATTAGTGTCCCATCTGTTCGGCATAGTACTAGCCCAACAGGACATAGTTCAAATAGCTGACTGTTGGATTCATCAAGTTGTTTAAACATGGTTGAGGTTTCTTTAGTGGCGTGTTTGAGTAGGGTTAGAACAACAAAACCAAGACAATAAAGTGGCGTAAAGCTTTAACGAAATTGGGTGGTGTTGAAACATCTGGTAAATTTGATCGGGTGATGCACCTTCTACAGCTGGACTGTGCTGCGAAAGTCGCTGGATCAATTGAGTGTGGCGGATCAGCAAATCCGTTGGTTTGAGCATTGGGGCTGTTGATGGAATGAAGCCGTCGGCATCGGAAGTGGAGGATAATTCGGTTGTAGGAACTGGCGACTCAGAAGCGCTATTTTGTTCTTCAGCAGCGTCTGCCAATGCACAATTGACTGGAATCTGAATCCAGAATTCTGTGCCTTCACCCGGTTGAGAACGACACTTAAGCATTCCCCGATGTTTGTTTACAACAATTTGGTAGCTGATTGCCATGCCTAACCCGGTTCCCTTGCCAACATCTTTCGTGGTGAAGAAGGGATCGTAAATGCGACGGATTACTTCCTCCTTCATACCTGGGCCGTTGTCGGCAATGCGAATCACAACCCACTGGTTGTCGAGGAATTCAGTACGAATGGTGATTTGCCCCGTAGGGAGAGATATTTCTTCATTGCCCATTCCCTCCTCTAGAGCATCAATGGCATTTGCCAGGATGTTCATAAATACCTGATTCAACTGTCCGGGGTAGCATTCTATCAAGGGAAGTTTGGCATAGTCTTTAACAATTTCAATTTTCGGTCGGCGAATAGCCGCTTTCAGGCGATGGTGAAGAATCATCAGCGTCCCATCAATGCCATCGTGGATGTTGACAGCTTTCATTTCTGCTTCGTCATGGCGGGAGAAGTTTTTCAGGGATTGGACAATTTCTACGATGCGACCTGTGCCTAGTTTCATCGAATCTAGCAGTTTGGGGAGATCCTGCATGATAAATTCCAGGTCTATATCGTCTAACTCTGATTCCAGTTCTGGAGGAGCAACAGGTAGGAATTTCTGATACTTTTCTAATAGGTGCAACAAATCTTGGGCGTATTCGGCAACATACCTTAAATTGCCGTAAATAAAATTAACCGGGTTGTTGATTTCGTGGGCAACTCCGGCAATGAGTTGTCCTAGACTGGACATTTTTTCGCTTTGGATCAATTTAGTTTGGGCCAATTGCAACTCATGGAGAGCTTGCTGAAGCTTCTGTGTTTGGGCTTTTGCCTGGACGGCGGCTTGAGTGCTTTGCTCGTAAAGCACAGCTTTGTCAATAGCGATCGCTGTTTGAGAGGCAAAGATACTTACCAGTTTCAGGTGTTCAGCCTTGTATGAGTCAGTTTTGGCCGTTCCAATAGCGATCGCTCCCAGTACCCGCTCTTTGGCTCGTAAAGGTACACAAATCATCGCACTAACCTTTTTTTGCCCCTCTAATCGCGGATCGGCTTGCACATCATTGACGAGTTCTGCCCGGTTGGATTGCACAATGTTACCGATAATTCCCTTACCCGGTTCTGGCTGATTGTGGTCAAAAAACACTCCGAATTCGGCAATAATTTCAAACGCACTTGCATCTGGACTCAAAAGCAGAATCATCCCCGCAGATGATTCAATTAATTGACTCAATTCTTGAAGCACAAGTTGGGCAATCTGTCGCGTATCTAAACTTGTTGTCAGTTGAGTCGAGATATCGTCAAACAAATCAATTTCCTGATATCGCTCTAGCAATTCTTTGGCGAGTACTTTCTTTTCAGCTTCCTGCTTTGCCAGAAATGAGAGCAAATTTGCAAGTAGAGTTGCCTGTTCTTGCCCAACAACCCAACCGATGATTTCTCCTGAAACCTCGATTGGATATCGATTTTCTACAGTTTGCTCCCCAATGCTAATCAGTTTCGTGCCGTCTACCAGTTCAACATCAATCGCGATGTTGAACTGGTAGACTAAGTTATGAATAAGAGATGGCAACTCTTTTTTGTTGAGCATCTTTCTGAGGCTAACTGCGGGCATGAAACACCTCATCTAGAGCAGATTGCAAATTTTTAGCAATCAGTGTTGATTCGTTGGCGTAGTCTCTCAAAGAGACACCTACACTGTATTGCAATTCACCCCTTTGCATAAGCAAGCTACGCCTAGTATCTCCCGAAAAGAAAGGAATTGTCATAAAAATCTAGGGATATAATATATTTACTAATTAAGACTAGTTTTCCCAAAAACATTAGTGATATAACAGTGAAGTCGAGCGGTAGTGAATACCTTTAAACTCTGTACCAGAGGCATTCTTACGTTCTTATAACTCGCTTACTGTTTGAATTCTAGAATAACTATAAGTAAAAATTTTTTAATTAGATAAAAGCATAGATTTAAATCTATGGTAAATTCATGTCTCTTGTCGCTACTCCTCATAAATTGGGAATTAGCTTTATGAGTATATTAGGTGAGCGCATTTATGAGAGTAGAATAATTTTCTTAAGTCTACTAAAAGAAGCTGCGATCGCAGCTTCTTTTAGTAATTTTAAAAAGTATTTATGTAAGCGCTAATTTTAGTTATATCCGAGAATCACGAAAACGAAGTCTGAGTAGTCGCAGCCAGCGTAACCACATTTGTGCTGGTTGTTCAAAGAAGGTGAAAATATCGCCGAAACCTAAATTAGTTTTGTGATGATGTAACCAGTGTCTCTCAGGAGTGGTAATAAATAGAATTTGACATAAAATATTTACAGGCTTTGGAGTTTGCCAACCCAGTACACTTATGTGTCTCCACCATACATGAAACTGACCAAACAGTAATCCAGAGATAACGCCAATCGGAGAGAAAGACCACAAGACTACTGCTATAAGTACATAAGGTAAAGCTCCCAAGATTCCATCTAAAAGAACTTGGTGATTAAAAGTCAAAATAGCGTAGTGGCGGAAGTCTTTCTTCCAGGAGTGGTGCGTTTTTAAATGAAGGCTACCAAAAACGTGCTCGGGTACGTGATAAAAGAATGTAGATAAAAAATCGCCAAAAAACAATAATAACCAAGCAACAGCGATAGCCTCAAGCATTTGTACTCCTCAAGAATAGTTAAGAAAACTCCACAGAAAATATGCAAATGTCATGCTGTGGACGTAGAACCCAATACGGTTCGGATAAGCATTTTGAACTCAGAATTACCTTTGGGGAAAAGGTTAAGGGTTAAAGATTTTTCTTCCCCTTTCCCCTTTAAGCGAATCGTATTAGGACATAGACACCTAGTTTTCCGCCATTCAAGCAGCATCTGTGCGTCTCATGTGCCTACACTCCAGGTAATTTGGCTCGGAGTATATGTAATTAGGTCAGTTGCAGTTTCTATGAATCTCCGATCCTTAATGCACTAATCAGCAACTCGTAAGAACCTCCAATTTGACTTTTAGCTCTGGGTTAATGGTATTAATACATCTAAAACCCGATTGAAATACAGTATTTTACCATAGTTACTACACAATCTTCTTACTAAGGCATACAGCGTAAGCAAAGGTTGAGTTAAACTTAGTACAAATTTAGGTTAAGGCTTTCTGCAATATTGTTAATTACAAATTAATTACAATTAAGCTTCAAGTAGGACTCTAATTAGAATAGTATAAATAGATATTCTGCCAATATTCATTCAGTTATTGATATGAATTAAGCAGCTTTACAACTTAATTTAAATGCTATAAAAATTGGATAATCTAGAATTAACTAGATGCCATAGATATTTTTTGTAAATCGAGTAATAATATCGCTCTAAACCTACACTTTCAATGATGAATGAATATTGAATAGACAAGGATATTTTTATAATTTATCTTTATTTGCCAAGTGCGCTGTAATTCGCTAACTCTAGACTATTCGCTCGCTCTTGTTGTAGACACTGGCGACTTTATGTGTCGCCCTTGTCCTGTGGTTGCTGCTGCACATAGCTTGCTACGCCCAGTAAACGTGTAGGTATGAGATTACAGCCTAAGTTAAAAGGGATAAAAAATTAAATGATAAAGTACCAAATATTGATTATTCCTCTATCATTTATAGACAAGTTAGTAAATCAGTAAAGCACATCTGCAATATTTATTTACAACGTGTCCTATTGAAAGGGTATATCAGTATATCCAAAATTTAGGTTACTTTCCAGTTGGAAGGTAAAATCAGGATTTGAAGTGATGATTACACGATTTATCTGTTTCAGTATGAACAAAAAATGGGCAGTCAAGCGAATCACTATAAACCTGGCATCAAATGAAGCCAAAAACCTTGAAAAATATTGTGAACAGACAGGCAGACCAGCAACAGATGTAATTAGAGAACTTATTCGAGCCTTGCCACTGACTAAATAAAAGTAGATTTGCGAACAATTTTACCTTGGTTCATTTTCAAGATATAAGCATTAGAATTTGGTTTAATTGGAGGCCTTAAATTAAGAGGTAGTAATTTTTTGTGATGATTGAGAGGAATGTAAAAATTTAGTTTCTGGCGTGCTGCACCCATTTACGATGGGCGCAACGCGCCGAAAATAAGATGACACGATCGCTATTATTGAGTTGCACAACGAGGAGTGAGAGAATATTTTTTTGGTTCGGTGACTATCCTTATTCTGTCGTCATCTTCGTCATAAAATAATCTCTAGCCCATATTGTTCCAAATTTTCGCAACAAACAACAGCATTGAGGTAGCAAATATACAGTCGTCAGGATCTAATCTATGATTACTGCTCTTGCAATTACTCACGTCAAAGTCAAATTGGAAACCTTTATCCAAATCTGCAACGCCTTCTACTAAAGCTATAACTCTTCTGGACTGGCGCTTTTCAGACTTGGCGTCAACGTTCAACAGGTCAAGGCAAAGCTTGAATGAGTTCTCGAATCACGTCTATAGGTAGTTTGCCTGTTTGTTCACAATACTTTTCAAGGTTTTGGGCTTCATCTGATGCCAAGTTTACAGTAATTCGCTTAAGCGCTCTTTTTTGACTGGAGGTTGTCAAACGGGTAAATTTAAGTGCAGCAGTTTTATTCATTGATTGATAAGCTAGATATATACAAACTTTCCTTATCAAGATTGCCAATTCTGAGCTATCTTTACCAGTGAAAATCGAGATTTTGAGATTGAACTTAAGCTTTACGCCCCAAAAGTATTACGTAAAATCCGAGGTATTAAAAAATTAATACATACGTAGTAATTCTCCCATTAGCAAGTGCAATAAATAAACTTTTGGCTGAAGAGATGATATTAGCAATGCCCTACAGCCCAAGTAGCCTTTTGAGCAGCAGAGTTGAGTTACTGAGATAAGTGGATATATGACGTAGTTTTTGTTACTTAAGACAGGAAGTATAGCTGTTTTGAATCCTCAGCAACATGAGATTATTCGTTTGCTATGGCTATTACCCCATATCCATAACAACCTAGTAGATAATTCCTTTTAATAAAAAGTGATTAAACGAACAGTGAGTTAATACATGACTTTACAGAATTGGAGACGTAAGCGTGGCGTTGCACTTACTACTAAGGGTTTACAAAAAATTAAAGAAGCAAAGCATCAGTCAGAAGCAAAAGAAAATTTTGGAAATAGATACACTCTTGAAGAAATGAGTGTACGTTCTGGTTTATATTCCGCCACCATCTCGAAAGTATTGAATCGGGAAGGAGGAGTTGATAAACAGACTATTGAGAAGCTTTTTTCAGTTTTTAACTTAAAAATAGATAAAAGTGACTATTCAAGCTCAAATACTCGTCTAGATTGGGGAGAAGCTATCTTTAACTCAACTTTTTACGGGCGTATAGAAGAACTGATTACACTAGAGCAATGGATTCTCAATGAACACTGCCAATTGGTTGCACTATTGGGAATAGGAGGTATTGGAAAAACAGCACTGTCTGTAAAGTTTGCTCAGAAAATTCAGGACAACTTTGAGTATGTGATCTGGCGATCGCTACGAGAAGCACCGCCTGTTAAAATTATTCTGGGTAACTTAATCCAATTTCTATCTGACGAACAGGAAACAGAAAGTAACTTACCAGAAAGTTTTAGCGATCGGGTATCACGACTACTCTATTATTTAGAAAATAATCGCTGTTTAGTGATCCTTGATAATGCAGAATCAATTCTCCGCAGTGGTAGCCGCGCCGGACTTTATCGAGAAGGGTATGAAGAATATGGTGAGCTTTTAAGACGGGTGGGAGAAGCAACTCACCAAAGCTGTTTAGTGCTGACTAGTCGTGAAAAACCCAGAGAAATAGCATTTTTGGAAGGACAAGCACTACCTGTTCGTTCATTGCCACTGAGTGGATTGAAGGTGGCGGAAGGGCAAGAAATTTTAAAATTCAAGGGACTCTCGGCGGCAGAAGATGAATGGAAAGTAATGATTGAACGTTACGCAGGCAATCCATTAGCCTTAAAGATAGTTGCCACGACTATTGAAGATGTTTTTGATGGTAATGTGACTGGGTTTTTACAACAAGACACAGCTGTTTTTGGAGACATTCGCGATATCTTAGAGCAGCAGTTTGAACGCTTGTCAGATTTAGAAAAGGAAATAATGTATTGGCTAGCGATTAATCGTGAGCCAATGGCGCTTCCAGAATTGCGAGATGACATTATATCACAAGTACCGCAAGCAAAATTAATGGAGGCTGTGGAATCTCTGGTAAGGCGATCGCTAATCGAGAAGACATCTTTACGAGACGCTGCGCGAACGCTAATGCCAACGCCGACGCTGATTGAGAAAAGTGCAGCCTTCTTCACATTTCAGCCTGTGGTCATGGAGTATATAACTAGTAGATTAATAGAACAGGTCTGTGAAGAGATTGTCACTCAGAATATTCATTTGTTTAGGTGTCATGCTTTAATGAAGGCGACGGCTAAAGACTATGTTAAGGATACTCAAGTTCGTCTTATCATCAAACCAGTTATAGATGGCTTATTTCATGGCTTAAGAAGTAAAAGAAAAATTGAAAATCAGTTAATTCAAATTCTTACAAAACTGCAAGAAGAATCTCCTTTAGAACCAGGGTATACGGCTGGCAATATTCTCAATCTGCTCTCTCATATACAAACTGATGTCAGTGGCTATGATTTTTCTCACCTAACTGTTTGGCAAGCAGATCTACGCAACGTAAATTTACGCAATGTAAATTTCACTTACGCCAATCTAGCTAAGTCTGTTTTTGTTGAAACCCTGGGAGGAATTCATTCGGTAGCATTTAGCCCTAATGGAAAACTCTTGGCTACGGGAGATACTAGTGGTGAGATTCGCCTGTATCAGGTTGCGGATGGAAAACAATTGCTTATCGTCAAGGGGCACACAGGTTTTATCTGGCCAGTAGCTTTTAGTCCCGATGGTCATATTTTTGCTAGTGGCGGTGATGACCAAAAGGTCAAGCTATGGGATACTAATACGGGGCAATGCCTTGCAAATTTGCAAGGTCATAGTGGTGGGATCTGGTCAATTGCTTTCAGCCCAGACGGTCACCTGCTTGCAAGTAGCAGTGAAGACCATACCGTGAAGCTGTGGGATACTAGGAGCGCGGAATGCCTTAAAACTTTGCGGGGACATAGTAATCGCGTTACATCAGTCGCCTTCAGTACTCAAGGTACTATGCTTGCCAGTGGCAGTGACGATCAAACTGTGAAGTTGTGGGATACTAGCAGCGGTCAATGCCTCAAAACTATGCAGGTTGAGAATAGTGGGAGTAAATCAGTTGCTTTCAGCCCGGATTGTCAAACTCTGGCTAGTGGCTGTCATAACCAAATTGTCAGGCTATTTGATGTCAGTACAGGTCAATGCTTTCAGACTTTGTATGGTCATACTGATTGCGTAAATTCTGTTGCCTTCAGTTATGATGGTCAGATGCTGGCAAGTAGCAGTGATGACCAAACGGTGAAACTCTGGGATACAAGTACTGGTCGCTGCCTTACCACTCTACACGGACATAATAGCAGGGTTTGGTCAGTCGCGTTTAGTCCAGAAGGTAAGACGCTGGTAAGTGGCAGCGATGACCAAACTGTAAAGTTATGGGATGTCAGTATTGGTCAATGCCTTAAGACCTTTCAGGGTTATTGTAATGGTATCTGGTCAGTAGCCTTCAGTCCTCAAGGTACTACACTTGCTAGTGGCAATAATGACCAAATGGTCAGGTTATGGGATGTTAATACTGGTCAGTGCCTCAAAACTTTGCGAGGACATAGTAATCGGGTCACATCAGTAGCCTTCAGTCCTCAAGGTACTATACTTGCCAGTGGCAGTGAGGATCAAACAGTGAAGTTGTGGGATACTAATACTGGCGAATGTCTCAAAATTTTGCTGGGACATAGTAATCGGGTTACATCAGTTGCATTCAGTCCCCAAGGTAGTATGCTTGCCAGTAGCAGTGAAGACCAAACAGTGAAGTTGTGGGATACTAAGACCTGGCAATGCCTCAAAACCTTACAAGGTCACACTCATTGGGTATGGGCAGTCGCTTTTAGCCAAGATAGTAAGATGCTGGTCAGTGTTAGTAACGACCAAACAGTAAGACTGTGGGATGTCAGCACTGGTCGTTGCCTTCAAACTATGTACGGTCATACTGACTGGATTTGGTCAGTCGCTTTAAGTCCTGATGGTAATATAGTGGCGAGTGGCAGCTTTGACCAAACGGTAAAACTCTGGGATGTCAGCACAGGTAAATGTCTTGGAACTTTATATGGGCATACTAGTGGGGTATACACAGTTGCCTTTCTGGATAATTGCACGCTGGCAAGTGGCAGCGGCGATCAAATGGTTAAGCTATGGGATCTTAACACAAGCAGTTGCGTAAAAACTTTGTTAGCACATACCAAGTTAGTGTGGTCGGTCGCTTTTAGCCCCGACGGTCAAACCTTGGTTAGTAGCAGTGAAGATGAGACTATTAAGCTTTGGGATGTCAATACTGGTATCTGCCTGAAAACTTTGAGAAGCTATAGACCCTACGAAGCTATGAATATTACCAAGGTGACAGGTTTAACTGAAGCTCAAAAAAGTACTCTGAAAGATTTAGGGGCGGTTGATAAACAGGAGTAGAGCACACTTACTGCGCGGTATATCCCCCATCAATTATCATATTATGCCCTGTAACAAAGGAAGCTACGTCCGAACACAACCATACCACAGCTTCTGCAACCTCCTCTGGCTTGCCAATACGTCCTACAGGATGCCCAGCTGCAACTTGAGCGAGTAGGTCTGTGGGCACATTTGCTAACATATCGGTTTCAATACTACCGGGACTTACAATATTAAGTCGGATGCCAGATTTAGCGTATTCTATTGCCGCTGATCGGGTTAAGGCAATAACTCCACCTTTAGTGGCACTATAGGCGGCAGTACCTGCGGCACCTATCACACCACCAACTGAAGCAACGTTTACAATTGCACCGCCCTCTTGTTTGAGCATCGTGCTAATCTCATACTTGAGGCAGAGCCACATTCCTTTGAGATTTACGTCGAACATTTGGTTCCAGTCTTCTTCTGGCATTTCAATGAGTGGTCTGAAAATTGCGCGTCCGGCATTGTTACAAGCGCAGTCCAAACGACCATAAGTATCCACTGTCTTGTTAACCAACGCTTCCACTTCAGTTACCCTTGATACATCGGTTTGAATAAAAATAGCCTCTCCTCCTGCCTCTTGTATGCGACGTACAGTCTCTTCCCCTTCGGCAATTCTACGGCTGGCAGCTACAACCTTTGCTCCAACACGTGCAAATGCGATCGCTGTTGCCCGACCAATGCCTGATGAAGCCCCAGTAACTAATGCTACTTTTCCATCAAATTGACCTGTCATGGATGTAACTTTCCCTCTAAATTGCTTTGTTCTGCATTAACTGATAATGGCGTTGCAGTACCGAAACTGCACCAAAAGCACTAAAAGCTAACACCCCTAACACATTAGAAGGTTCAGGGACAGACACTGGCTTCAGTACTGAAAATGCAGATTCTCCAATAAGCCGATGAGCTGCGGCTGTAGGATGAACTGGATCCCAAAATAAAAATTCGTCTGGATTACAGGCGACTGGTTGGGTGGGCAAATTTAAGGGCACTACTGATAAGTCTTGTATGCAATAGTTGGTAGCATTTGTCAGACCGAATTCCTTTGGTTCGGCGATTATCCTCCTAA
The DNA here is from genome assembly GCF_034530915.1 of Nostoc sp. DedQUE09. Lineage (NCBI taxonomy): Bacteria > Bacillati > Cyanobacteriota > Cyanophyceae > Nostocales > Nostocaceae > Nostoc > Nostoc sp. DedQUE09. The sequence continues at coordinate 54,119 of NZ_JAVRCE010000032.1, read as the reverse complement.
ATAAGTCATTAACATTGAAAGAAATAATGTTGACATCAGGGTCTAGTTGCTGGTTCAAAAAGTTGATGGTCGCGTTTAAGCTAGAATTATGTGCATCAGTCAACGTACTGAACAAGCTAGGTATTTGACTGTTGAAGTTTGCAACTGGAAACTTTCCCAAATCTGGCTGATTAACTAACAGAAAATCTTCAGCGCCTATGACAGCAAGCGATGTGACTGCTGCTGATATATTTGCAACTGCCTGATTAGGGTTGGGAACACCCCCTCCAAAGTAACTGAAGTAATCATTAGCACCAGCCCAGACGATATAAAGGGCGTTGGGATTAGCAGACGGATTTTCGGCTGTAAAGTTAGCGATCTGGGTTTGCAATCCGGGTAACGCAGGATCGCTAATGTTATTCACCCCGGTGGTAGCCCCTCCATAAGCAAAGTTATTGCGAGGATTGAAGGATAATCCTAATTCTTGTGCCAGGTATTCTACCCAAACTGGATCATTAGAAAAACGTCCATTAAAGTATGTTGAGCTTGGGGGAAAGGTTTTATTTGTGGCATTGAATGCATTTCCTGTGTCTGAAAAGCTGTCACCAAAAACATAAATATCCTCATAATTCTGTGCCGCTAAGATTTTAAGCGGAAACATGAAAGACAACAGGAAAAATCCTGTCGTCAGAATTGTTTTGTTCATTTAATTATTGACTACACTTTAAATCCTGGTGCGTATTTTAGCAGGAAACGAACTATTCAGGTTCATTGACTGGAACAGGACCTAGTGCCACACTGCCCCAGCGGATTACGCTTGCAGAGGCAGAACTGGCTGCACCAAAGCCATAGAGCAAAACCAAGTCATTTTCGTGAATTTTGCCAAGTTGAGTAGCGTGGTACAAATTGGCTAGGGTTAGCGCTGGTCCAATGTTTGCATAAAGAGGGTAGACATTGATTGTGCGTTCTGGGTCAATACCCAATACACGCGTACAGAAACTTGCAAACCAAGCAGTGGGAGTATTAAAAATAAAAAAGTCAATTTGCTCCAGGGTAACACCAGCAGCAGCAATAGCCCCCTTACAACAAGTAAGCAGTAAATCCGCAGCTGTTTCGCCGATCGCTTTATTCGTATCCTTGGGTACCTGCATTTGAAACCGTTGATTGCCTTCTTTGTCCTCAGTAAGTTTAAAAGACAATTGATCGCACAACATACTAGTATTAACCGTCTTTGTACCAAGAATGCCTTGGTCTGGTTTTAGTGAACTAACTAGGAAAGCTCCAGCACCATCGCTAAAAAACCATGAAAGAGTATCGTCTTTATCGAAGAAGCGAGAGTACGTACAAGAGATCGCCACTAGGACATTGCGGTGCATTCCTGCTTGTACTAAAGCACAAGCAGTTTGAAGGGCAATTAGGGTACTAGCACACGATCCATCAAGATTCCATGCGCCACACTGTAGTCCCAGTTGACGAGCAAGAAAGGCGGCATTGCCAAATCCGATTTGTTCAGGTAAAAAAGAGGCGACGAGCAGGAGATCTACGTCATTGACAGAAAGCTTTGCCGCTTTGATGGCATCCTTGGCTGCCCGATACTCCAGGGTCAGCGACGACTCACTAGGAGCAAGTATCCTCTGTTCAAAAGTGCCCCGAAAAGGATCTGAGAGATAAGGCATCATTTCTAACTCAAACTTGTTGCTAGGCGTGGAATTATTTAGAGAGATCATTCTTGCCAAGCTTTTTTGCTCTACTTGAGCCACTATCTCAGGATATTTTTCTTTGTAGTAATCTTTTGTACGTCTAATGCTAGGAAAGGTAACTGCTAGTGAGCAAATGCCCACAGAATGGTACACCATGTTTAAGGTTATTTCAATAATTTGTAGTGCTTTGAGAAATTAAGTTATTAATACGATTTGAAATCGGTGCCTTCCAACTTGGGTCGATTATTACATCAACAACGAACGGATTAGTTGAAACAAGGGCTTTCTCTAGCGCAGCTTGAATGTCAGACTCCCTTTCGACACGAATTCCATCGGCTCCCATCCCGCTGGCAATCTTAACGAAATCCGTCTGCGGAATTTCTACATTTACACCCTTGAACCCTTGCATTGTTGTTCCCTGCTTGCACATGTTATAGCGTGAGTCGTTAAGTACAATCCAGACAGCAGGAATCTGGTGTTGCACAGCTGTGCTTATCTCGTTATTCATAAGCATGGCACCATCTCCGACAATTGCGACAGCCTTGCCATTTCTTGCCAATGCCGTACCTACAACGCCCGTAACGAAATGCCCCATAGACCCGAAGCCAGTGCTGACCCGAAAGCGGCCTGGTTTAGTAAATCGCAGATGGTGAATTCCCCAGGCAAAGGAGTTACCCGATTCAGCCATTACTACTGCATCGCTTCCTTCAACAATCACTTGTTGAATCGCATCCATAAGTACTTTGGGTCGCACTAAACTGCCTGTACATGGCTTGATTAAATCAAGTTCAGGTCGAGGCAGCGTTACTGTTGTTGGGCGACTATTAGTTTCAGAAAAATGCTTCAACAGCTCCTTTATGAACACTTTTATGTCAGACTGGATAGCAAACGTCTTCGCATCTGGATATGCTGCTCCTGGGACATCTCGGTCAATGTCAATATGCAAAAATCCCCGCTGAGGAATCATTGTAGGGTTCCAGAACGATGTAAACTCACCAAGGCGCGTTCCCAGAACCAAAGTATGCAAAGGATAGTACTCTTGCATATATGTCAAAACTGACTTGTGTCCAGCAAAGCCCGTGACTCCTACAAATTGTGGATGATCTTCGGGAAAAATCCCCTTACCACGCGGCGAACACATTACCGTAGCTCCTGTTCTCTCTGCTAGCAGGCGAATCTCTTCGGCAGCATCACGCGCACCGTAGCCAACCCAGATGGCAAAGGGCCCTTCAGACAGTAACCGGACACATTCTGCAATTGTTTCTTCACTTGCTGTTGCTACAGCATGAGACAGAGTTACTCGTGGCAACGAAGTTGTTAGTGAACTTGTCTGGATATTTGTAGGGATACTTAGATACGCGACGAATCCTCCTGATTGTGCTAGCCCGAGGGCAAGCCTTCGAGAAATCTCTGTGAGTTCATCGCTACATTCGAGATTAGTTGCGTAATGGAATATTTGCCCTGAAGTAAAAATACTTGTGCTGGGCATAGTGTATGCGCTGGTTTCTTGGAAAGCCCAACGTCCCCGCTGTGGTGCTGAGGTTGAAGCTGACACAAGAATTACCTTAGCGCCCTCCCAACGAGCAGCTAATAGACCTGTCAAAGCGTTGGTGATCCCTGGACCAGTTGTAGTGAATACCACAACCGGGCGATCGCTAGCAAAATACGCCTCAATGGCTGCAAAAGCTGCTCCAGCTTCATGGCGAAAGTGCAGCACCTGGATGGAACTTTGATGTAATGCAGCCCATACTGGCGCGATCGCACCTCCCGAAACACCAAAGGCATACTGTACTCCCATATCTTCCAGGATTTTTACCACTGCCTCCGCTATCGAAAAAGTTTTGGATGGCTTGCTATGAGATGCCTGTTTACTTGAATTTAATTGTTTAGTGGTATTTGCTTGTGTATCCTGAAATTTAACATCCATACAAACTATACTTAGGAATAATTTCCTTTCTGGAATAACTATTATCCCACACCTATAAACTTAGTAATATTGTAATATCAATGTAATATGAATTTGCTTGGATAACGCCCATATAACTTCGGTTAGCACTGCTATCTAACGTAGGTATAAGGTAAAACCACCTTGGCGATTCACTTTGCCAATCTTTGAACAACCTATAAGTTCCGCGTTGCCCTGATATAAAAAAATGTTCAGAGACTTCAAGAACAGTGGATGTGGCGATGCCTGCGGTGGTCACTGACTTGTACTGAGCGCAGTCGAAGTAGCTTTGTCGTACCACTTGCCTACGGCACGCTCCGTGAACGTGGAAGCAAGCTAGGCGTAGCGTCTCGTAGAGAAGTGCGGACTGCGCCAACGCAGATGGGTTCACCTGTCTTTTGGTCTGTGAAAACTGAACACTATTAATCAAGCTCTGGAGTATAAAAAGGTGATTGACTTAAATAAGTATAAGGCTTTAACTTTCGATTGTTACGGAACCCTAATTGATTGGGAGAATGGCATCTTAGGAGTGCTAAAGCCACTTCTGCTGGCACACAACATTAATTTGGATGACGAGCAAATTCTCAATATTTTTGCTGAATTTGAAGCAGAACTGGAAAAAGGAGAATATATCAAATATCGAGAAGTTTTGAAAACAGTAGTTCAGAAATTAGGTGAACGATTTGGTTTTGAGCCAACTGCTGAGGAACTAAATTCACTTGCCGATTCGATTCAGCATTGGCTGCCTTTCCCCGATACAGTGGAGGCACTTAGAACTTTAAAGCAAAAGTTTAAGCTGGTAATTATCTCAAATGTAGATGACGATCTCTTTGCTTTTTCGGCAAAGCACTTGGAGGTGGAATTTGACCAGATAATTACAGCAGAACAGGCAAAAAGCTATAAACCCTCTTTCAACAACTTCAGGCTGGCTATTGAAAGAATTGATTTACCGCTAGAGCAGATATTACACGTTGCTGCTAGTGTATATCATGATATCGTGACAGCCAAATCTTTAGGTTTATCAACAGTCTGGGTAAATCGTCGAGCAGAGCAAGGGGCTAGTGCGAACTTACCACCAGTCAGTCAACCTGATTTAGAAGTGCCTGATTTGAAAACTCTCGCTGCTTTAAGTTCCCACTAATTTGCTGATTTGAATTTAACCACAAGAGAAACAAAAAGTAGATCCCATTATTGACCGAAAATAGCAGAAAATTGCACGGATATAGAGAGATGCCAAAGAAAGAATTTGTTGTTAAAAAACTAAACAGGGATTGCAACATAGATTAATTCTGTCTTACTCTAGAAAAACTACTATGCCAGTTTAATGTTCTTAAACTTTGGGAACCACATATAACTGGCTTTCCAGGATCAGCGCCCTGCCGATAACCTTGTTCAATAAAACACTTTGATAGCCTAAAACGATGAAAGCATCTGCTAATTTTGACTTTGAAGACGAGAAATTCAATGCACCGCCTTCTCAAGTCCTTCCCTGGTGTCAGATGATTAATCCTCGGTATGGCACAGATGGTATACAATCTCACGGTTTGGCGATTAAGCTGGATAATGCCGATGCTGTCGGCTTTGTGCCAGATGATAATTGGCAGCAAGTTGAGCATGAATTTAGCTCTGGAGTAGAAACAGTCTTCATTAGCGCTACTCCACGCTTGGTCATAGTGCGTCGTGGGCCATTGTCTGTTAAAGACCGGGAAAGTGGTCTAAAACTGGGTACACTCAAAGATAATTATGATGCTTTTTTAGCCGATAAACTTAAATTTAAAACCTTTACTCGCTATCTAATTTTTCTAGTGGGTGAGAATAAAAAGTTTTTACATGAATCACCACTACAACTAACTCTCAATGGTGCAGCCGGAGCGAGTTTCAGCAAAACCTACTGCGAATATCAACAAGGCAGAGTAGTAAGTGGATTCGTTGCTGAACTAGAAAAAGCTTATGCTATCTACCGTAAGCAACCTTTGACACCAAAAGGGCCTTTGTTCCACGCTCACGGGATTTTTTGTCCCATCATTGAGTGTGAAGAAAGAGGTATTGAACCAAATACAGTTTTGGTAGCTTCAACTGTGGACTATAAACATCCCACGGTAGGGACTTTAACGCAATATTTAATTGCTTCCGATGCTCTTGAATCTGCAATGATTTGTAAGACTTTTGAGGAATACAAAGATTTTGGCAAGGAACCTATAAAATCAGAAACCCCTAAATTGGCAATGGCAGGAGTTTCCAACTCTTACGTTTATGCTGATGAAGATGATTTTGCTTATCCGCCGTATTAGCTGAGGAGTGGGGAGCAGGGGAGCAGGGGAGCAGAGGAGCAGAGGAGCAGAGGAGCAGAGGAGAATAATTAATAACTAATGCCCAATGCCCCATGCCCCATGCCCAATATCTATTCTTTGAGCAGCAAATAATATAGTGAACCATTACCGCCTGTAACACCAGCGCGATCGCCTGCTAGTTTACCAGACCCCATAAAATAATCCACCCGACCCGGGCCTTTGATGGCGCTTCCTGTATCCTGGTCAAGCACAAAGCGGCTGACAGTACGCCTCTCTAGTTTGCCACCACTGGCAGGATAGGGAAATGAGTTGTAAATCAGGGCTAACGCTCCCGGTGGCATGAGAGACTTATCTGTAGCAATGGAACGTTCTGCTGTTACTGGCACATGAATACTACCAGTAGCAGGTCTACCGCTTGTTTCTTGAAAGAAAATAAATCGTTCCCAGCGGGGCAGATAATTGTTCAACTCCTTGGGTTTTTGTCGGAAATAACTAATCAGACGTGGCATTGTTAATCCTTCCAGTGGAAGTTTGCCATCTTTGGCTAATTCTTTGCCGATACTAGTCCAAGGGTAATCAGTTCCACCGGCATAGCCAATTGATGTTTTCTTGCCATTAGTTAATTTAATTTGGGCAGAACCTTGGATATGTACCATGTATGCGTCTAGGCGATCGCGAAACCAAAGCAGTTCTAAACCGCGTAACTTGCTCTTATTCCCTTGTAAACCATCCTTTCCTTCCAAATCAATTCGTTTTGGGTGGGGTTTCGGCCATTGGCTGAAATCAGGTGGTAGCCGATAAAGGGGATACTTATATGTTGCAGTCCTGACACGGCTAGCGGTATAAACAGGTTCGTAATAAGCAGTGAACTTAACAGTACCCTTGCCATCGTTGCCCACAGACTGGTAAAAGACAAACTCACGGCGGACAGCGGCTTGTAATTGCGCTGGTGACTTAGAACTGACAACCAGTTGGCGGAAACGTAGCAAACTCCGGCGGACGCGATCAAGAGTGATTTCCTTCATCGGATAATTTTGATATGCTGCGATCGCCTCTTTCTTTGCTAAGTAAACCAAACTGTTATCAATGGAAGCCAAGAGCGCTTTGCGATCGCCTATTTTACCTCTTTGACCCCAAATTTGCTCATCCCAACCCAAGCAAGTCGGCCGGAGTGTACAATCGCTTCCGATAGTGATTGGTTTTAGCGGCGGCGTGATCTCAGGAGTGATCGGTATTGGTATAGGTGGAAGATCGGGAGTAGTCGGTAGTGGCAACGGCAGTAAGTTAGGAACCTGAGCAACAGCCGACCAGAGAGGGTTTACGAGGGCAATTCCTAGACTTAAGGAAAGCAAAGCAAGGGTTTTTCTCATCATTTAGTTGAATCTTTCAACACTGGAACTAAAAATCGGTTCTACCCGGATTGCCACAATCCGAGAAGGGCGTACTACCATATATTCCCCTTGAATATTTTTGATCGGCACGCTAATAAAGTCATTAGAAGCAGATTTTGGCACAAGTTCGCCGCTATACCATTTCTGAAACTCTTGAATAGTAGGAAAACGTACTTCTTCTCGGTGGCCGCTTTCCAGTAGGAGGTATACGGCATATTCATTTGCGGTTCTAGCCATAAAGTTGAATCATTTAAAAAACATTCAACCCATTGTTAACCACGTAACCCCCGAATGAAAAGGGTAAGCATACGGGAGGTTGGGAGCAGGGGAGCAGGGGAGATGAGGGAAATGAGCAGACAAGGCGACAAGGAGATAAACAAAACTCTTAACTCTTAACTCTTAACTCTTAACTTCTAACTCAGCACGGGCTAAACGCCCCGCTACCGCTAACAGCACTCAGCACTCCTAATGCCCAATGACTCTCACTCTAGACGCCTAATCCTTTAAGCAGTTCCTTAAAAAGTGTAAGTTTACATTAGCTCTTGCATAACTCTTTAATCAACCTCTGATAAGTCATTGGCATTGTTGAAAAACAGTTATTTAGGAAGCGAAAATTATGAAACTTTACTATCGTGGTCTGAGCTACGAATATAACCAAAACAAAGTTGGCAGCAAAAAAACAGAACAGCCGTTTCAACCAGTTCCTCAAATTGGGCCAGCTTATAATTTGATGTACCGTGGTGTTAACTATTGTGTAGAGCCAAATTCTAAATCGGCAGAAGTTCCTCTAGCACCAGTAGCCTATAAATTGAGCTTTCGGGGAATAACCTATTTTGTCAATAAAACTCAATTAGGAGAGGTTAGCGTAGTCTCTCAACCAACAACTACTTCAAAAGCTGAGGCACTGGCGATTTCTGAGGAATTATTAAAGCTTCAACAATAATATGCCTGCAAGCCGATCTGGAGTTTAGTTAGTCATAAACTTGTAATATAATCTTCAAAAAATCTTGCTTGAAATTTTGGCACTACCTACTTTATGTCTCAACAAACCTTACCAAAGCTGGTAGTTGTGTCAAGATTAATTTGAGGAATTAAGGCTTGTGACACAATGTTAGGACAATTATTAGACGGACGTTACCAAGTCCTCCAGATATTAGGTGGAGGTGGATTCGGTCAAACCTACATAGCCCAAGATATTCATCGGCCAGGTTTTCCAAAATGCGTTGTCAAACACCTTAAGCCCGTCACTCGTAGTCCTGAATTTCTCAAAACTGCCAGACGGCTATTTACTAGTGAGGCAGAAACACTAGAACAACTCGGCTACCATGACCAGATTCCTCGGCTTTTAGCCTATTTTGAAGAAAACCAAGAGTTCTTCTTGGTGCAAGAATTCATTGAAGGACATACCCTGAAAGCGGAACTATTCCCCAATCAAGGTTGGACAGAAGATCGAGTAATTCAACTACTCCAACAGGTTCTGGGTATTCTACAATTTATTCACAGCCATAACGTTATTCATCGAGATATCAAACCGGACAATATAATTAGGCGGCAACAAGACGGTAAGTTAGTGCTGATTGACTTTGGCGCTGTTAAACAAGTCCAAACTCAACTGCTCACAATTGCAGGGCACACGGGGGCTACTATTATTATTGGTACTCCCGGATATATGTCTACAGAGCAGGGACGAGGTAAGCCCCGCCCCAACAGCGATATTTATTCCTTGGGCATTATTGGTATACAATCGCTGACAGGGTTACATCCGATAAACTTTGAAGAAGACCCAGATACAGGAGAAATTTCTTGGCAGCATCAAGCTAACGTCAGTTCTGAGTTGGCATCTGTGCTATCTAAGATGGTGCTACATCACTTTAAACAGCGCTATCAGTCTGCGGCCGAAGTTTTACACGTGCTTAAGAATCTCGATACTAGAGGAGAAGCGCGATCGCTTCAACTACCATCTTTGACATCTAAAGAGCAAGAATATTATCGTAAAGATTACCAGGTAGAAGCGCAATCACTTCAAGTACCAGATTTTACACAACCGCCTCAAGCTTCGCTTACTCAACAAAACTCAATTGGGTATCCGACTGCTTCTATTCTGTCTGGGGAAAGTTACAACCGCTTAGAAACAATTCTTTTAGAATTTGTCGGCCCCATCGCCTCAAGATTACTACGACAAGTTGCGGCATCAGCGTCCAATTTGGAAGAATTAATTAGTCAATTAGCTCTTCATCTTCGAGAAAATCAACAAATTGATTTTAAAAAGAAAACAACATTTCTACTAGAGAAACCTACTCTATTACAAGAACTTACTGTAAAATCCGACCAATCTGGTATTAACTCAAATAATTTAGCAAATCAAGAATCTAAAGTCATCAGTGAAAAATTTCTGGAAGAGTGCGAACGTGAATTGGCTAATTTAATTGGTCCAATAGCTAAGTTTCTAGTTCAAAAAGCTATGAAATCTTCTGGACAAATCTCTCGTGCAGAATTTGTGAAAATTTTAGCATCACAAATTCCTGAACCTCAAAAAGCTTTGCAATTTGAGCAACGCTTACTTTCTTGATTTTCTCGAAATTGCGTTTTTCTCTATATGAATTACGGATTATTAGCCTTAATTATTCAGCATCTCCAAAGCTATTTTCAAGCTAGCTTTCATCCGATTAAATGCTTCTGCTAACCCGCCAATTTCATCATGAGAGCTTTCTTCAAAATCAGCACTCATATCACCAATACTAACTTTTTGAGCGATTTTCTCTATTCTTCTGATGCGCTGAATCACATATTTTGTAATTAAGAAGTTAATTAAGAAAACTATGAGCGCAAAAATTGCAATTAAAAGCCCCATTATCAATATCCAAGTTTGTTTGGCATTAGCAAAAATATCTTGAGAAGGAACAGAGATTATTTGGGCAGAAACAATCTGATTAAGTTGCCAGCCAAAACCATTTTCCGAGCCATAATTTAGCAACTGACTTTTAGGAGCCTGATCTGGTGTAGAATGACATCGCAAACATTTTGCTTGTGTAATTTTTAGTGGTTGTGCAATGTAAAATACTTCGCCTTCTGACAATTTTCGAAATCCTGTAATTTCTAGAGTATTAGGTTCGTTGCGAAAACGCTCGACAAGTTGAGTTTCAAAATTATCAGCTTTATCCGCTAAATTGGTTGGATTAAGTGTTGCATCTTTATGAAAAAAGTTTTTAAATTCAGGCTTTTTACGAAAATTTTCGAAAACCTCTTTAGAGGAAAAAGTTGGTACTACTTCAGGTAGGAATGTTGGGTTAGTATCTAATCTAGGTTCTAATAGGGGAGCAATACGATTTTGTGTATAATCTCTAACTGCATTCACCATTTGGATGAGAATCTCTGCTTGAGAACTTACTTCATTTTGCGCTCTCCTTTGAAGTACACTGGATAAGGCAACGCCGCTTCCTAAAATACTGATGATGAAAACTAATATTAAAAGCAAGTTAAATTTAGCACCTATTTTTAAGTTTTTTAACGTAATGTTGTTTAACATAACCTAAGCAAGGAAGGTGGCCTGTGATGTCTAATATTTATTTATACCTGTTATAAAGCATCTCAACAGGATCTAAATAAATATTAATTTTTTACTGCAATATAACCCCTTTAGGCAGCAGTCAAATTTATCTAAATTAGTCCTGAAAGCCAAATTATTTTCTTAACCATAATTAGTGATGTTTGTGCGATTTCCCCGTCGTTTATTTTTGTTTCATCTACTAGGTTTTACATTTGTTGCTTGCAAACCACAAGGTGGGGTTGAGGGCACGTTAACTATTGGTGTGATTAACTATGGTGGAGGCGAACAGATAATTAATCAATATGCTAAATTTAATAGTTACTTAGGTGAAAAAACAAACTCATATATTCAGCTAGAGCCTGTTTTTAATGAAAATAGAGCGGTTGAGCGCCTTGACGCTCGTGCTTGGTCATTGGTATTTGCTCCACCGGGTTTAGCGGCTATTGCGATCGCACGTCACCAATATGTTCCTCTATTTCCTTTAATAGGTATTAGTAATTTACGTTCAATCTTCGTTGTTCGTAAAGATAATCCGATAACTGAATTGAAACAATTGCAAGGCAAAACAGTGGCTTTAGGACAGTTAGGTTCAGCAACAGGATATTATTTTCCTCTTTACAATCTTTATGGTACAACACTAGCTGAAATACTGTTTGCACCCACACCCAAAGCAGCACTGGAATTGGTCGCTCAAGGAAAAGCGATCGCCTGTGCCGTCTCGGAGGCGGAATTAAGTCTCTACAGTTCACAGTTGGCGCCAACCGAATTCCGCATACTATTTAAAGACCCTCACTATGTACCATTAGGTGTGGTCTTGATTGGGCCGAATGTAGAACGTAACCGTCAAGAGTTTATCCGCAAAGTCATGAGTGAATCGTCTTCAGATTTAGCTCAAGAAGTGGGGTATGTACCCAATGGACAAGTACCAGATTACAAATACATGATTTCTGTGGTCGATCGGGTAAGCTCAATTAGTTCTCAACTGCAAAAGAAGCCTGTTCGTTTATTTTAATTAAAGCAATAACAATACTTTCAATCTTTGCTTTATCTAAAAAAACCCTCCTGTTAAAGAAAGCATTGTTATTGCTAAATTTTGTAAAGTATAAATTGAGAAGAAAAAACAGCCAGCAAGTCTGACTGGGAAATTAGGTCAAAAAAACAATTTGAATCGTGCTAGCTGGTTTTTAATCGTCTCTGTCAGAATTTTATTCAGTTCTGTAGTGTCTTGAAATTGTAAAATTTGCTGTGTTGGCAAGTCGAAAGGAAATTCACCTTCAAAATCTGGGCGTTGCATTTGCGCTAGTAGAATCTGTTCAGACCGCTTACTTTGGATGGCATAGCCAATCTCAATACAGACATTGGGACTAGGAATTAATTGGGAGGTTTCTTTCCCATCAATACTAGCAATAGGCGTGGTGTCAGCGATAAATAACAAACTCTTACGGATTTTCCGCATGATTGTGCGGTTAATTCGGAAAGTAGCACCGCTAGGACGAGAGGATTCTATTAATGTTAGGGGAAGACGCGATCGCAAGTTTAAATCGTCTAAACTTTTTCGCAGTTCTTCTTTGAGAATATTCGTCGCTGCGGCATACTCAGTTTGATAGGATAAAAAAATCGTTGGTTCTAACTGAGCCAACACCGCCTGCTTGGTGAAATAAATTTCATGACTAATTAAGTCAATGTTAGAGACGCAATAGCCGCCACTACCTTCAATATAAAATTCAATATTTTCCCCTTCTAAATAGCGCCCAAACCAAGTTGATTTCTTAACTTCGTCACTGTCTTCCAAAAAGTCTGCTCGCAATGCTGATTTCAGCAAGCTTTTTTTGCTTAAGCGAATGTCTGGCTGACGTTTTTCCAGTTCTGGAATCGGCTCATAATCCTGTAGATACCACGCTCTGAGCGCAATTATTGACATAAGGCGCTATTTTAACTGTTTCTCACTATTCAACTTCGTATAATCTTACACCCAGAGGAGTCCCTATTATCAGACTTCTCTTTAAACACAACAACACCCAAGCCTCTAGTCGCTGAACTATCCCCTCTCTTTGTTGGTTATACCCAGGGATGTACTAACTTCCATTGCTTTTATAAACAAGTAATGAAAATCAGTTACAGTGCCCCCTAATCTTCCACATTTGAGGAAATAGCAGTTTTCGTGTTGGGTGTTGCTGTATTTTGACGAGACAGATGTAAGTTAAACAGCGTCTTATACCTCTTACTAACATTTCAAACGCAGCTGTTATATCTGCCACGGGAAGCTTGTTTCTTAGCTTCAACTATTAGATTATCACTTGTAGTTGGGAGGGATTTATTTTGCAACCAAACTTTACTTTTAAATGAGTTTGAATCAAATTAAATATATTGCACACCCAGGATCGCTGATAGGTATTTTTTTAGTTTATATGTTAAGAAAATTATCATCTATCTTGTGGTTGAATTTAAAAATTGCTCAGTCAAGTTTTAAGTTTTGAAACTAACAATAGAGCATTGGTCAGTAACCAATAGTGATTCTTCCCCTGCCTCCTCATCCCCCACTTCCTATTGCTAGTTAACTATTTTGGCTGGAGGCTTGACGGGAATCTCAATCCAGAACTCTGTACCTTTACCAGGTTCTGAAATACACTCCATTATTCCCCCATGTTTTTCGACAATAATTTGATAACTAATTGCTAGTCCCAATCCTGTACCTTTACCCACAGGCTTGGTAGTGTAAAACGGGTCAAAAATTCGCTTTCTAACGTCTTCATTCATTCCAGACCCGTTGTCAGTAATCCGAATTAACAGACGAGAGTTGTCTGCTGAGACTTTAGTGGAAATCTGGATAGTCGGAATTGGGCGCTTGTACTGAGCGTAGCCGAAGTATGAATGATTCTCCTTTTCACCCAGATCCTGCCACCCCTGACTACTTACTTCCAAAGCATCTATGGCATTGCTGAAAATATTCATGAATACCTGATTCATTTGACCGGCATAGCATTCCACCCGTGGGATGTTGCCATAATCTTTAATTATCTCAATGCGTGGAAATTCGGCATTTCCTTTCAACCGATGTTGTAAAATTAACAAGGTGTTGTCAATGCCTTCATGCAAGTCAACGCGCTTGTTTTCAGACTCATCCAAGCGAGAAAAATTGCGTAACGACAACACTATTGAGCGAATGCGCTCGGTTCCTACTTGCATTGAGGTCATAATTTTGGGGAGGTCTTCTACCAAAAATTCAAAATCGATCGCTTCGATCGCGGCTTGAATTTCACTATGGGGATGGGGATAGTGTAGCTGGTAGAGACGTAAAATTTCTAGCAGTTGTTCAGTGTAATCACTGGCGTGGCACAGATTACCGTAAATAAAGTTGACAGGGTTGTTGATTTCGTGGGCGACACCCGCCACCAACTGTCCTAAACCGGACATTTTTTCGGTTTGAATCAATCTTGTCTGTGTTTCTTGGAGTTCATGTAGGGTCTGCTCTAACTGAGCAGCTTGATTTCTGGCTTCAGTTTCGGCCTCAGAGGTTTGTTGGTAGAGTTGTGCTTGTTGAATCGCGATCGCAGCCTGATCTGCTAGCTGCTGCAATAAATCAATTTCTGTATCCTGCCAATTTCTGGGAGCCTCACACTCATGGGCAATTAGTAAGCCCCATAGTTCCATACCCATATTAATCGGAACTATTAAGTTTGCTTGCACTTGCAGACTCTGCAAAAACTCTCGATGACAATCACTTATAGAAGCCGTTGAAAGGTTGTTAATTGCCCGTACCCTACCCTGAGAGTATAGACGGGTATACTCATCAGGAAAACATTCTGGTGGTGTATTCACTCCCAAAACTGACTGCCAATTACCATTAATTTCTTCCACAATCACTGATTTAGTCTTCAGGTCGAAAATCAGCACTCGGTCTGAATTTAACAGGGGACGGACTTCCTGAACTATGGATTGCAGAGTTGCCTGCAAGTCCAATGTACGGCGAATATGCTCTGTGACTTGCTTAATGACTTTGGTAAACAGTAATGATTTTTCGAGTTCAGCAGTTTGCTCTTGCACCCGCAGTTCTAGGTTGGCATTCAGAGATTGCACCTGTTTATACATTTGCTGCTGCTGAATTGCCATTGAGAAATGATCGTATAAGGCTTGTGCTAAAAAGATGTCTTCCAACTTCCACTCAGGTGCTTGCCCTTTTTTCTGCTCTCGCCAAACCTCAAAGGAAAGCTGGGGTAAAAGTTGTCGCCGATTTTGTTCGCATCGTCCCGCCCACAAAATTTCCGTTTCAAATTCAGAGCGGAAAATACTTAATACACCGAGAAATTTTTCACGGTAATGTAGCGGAATCACCATGAGTCCGCGAATTTGAGTAGAACGGAATGCTAAAGCCAAAACTCGCAAACGTGGTTCTTTATAAAGGTCAGTAGTTGCCCAAATATTACCTTGTTGAAACTCAGCCATCCAGTTTTGCCAGATGGGATGCTGTTCGATAATGCTGTTATCTAACTCGTAGGAGAGTATCGGTTGCTCGCCCCAAGTGTATAGTTCTTGACTCTCTACAATGTAAAGCCTGCCACCTGCTCCACTGAAAGCTGTAATAACTTCTTCTAGCGCTCCTTGTAATTGGATTGTCGGCAGTTTATGCAATAGTGTGGTGACTCGATTAATAGTAGCTTCTCGTTTTTGCTTGGCGTGGGCTTCAGTGAGTAGATTACTTTGAGCGATCGCGATCGCTACTTGGTCAGCAACTTGCTGCAATACTTTTAGTTGCCGCTTCAAAATCTTTTGCGGTTCACTGTGGTGAGCTACCAACAATCCCCACAATTTAGGCTTTGCTGATTGTTCTTGGGGATCGCAATCTAAAATTGGTACTACCAACGAAGACTGCACGCCCATTGCTTTTAGATATTGAATATGGCACTGGTCTACCTGCCGATAGTAGATATTAGTTTCTAGACGTTTGCCAGTTTTTTTTGACTGTAGAGGCGATAGCCCGATCTTCTCATTTGCCACATCGACAATCGAACGTTGCCCCACTAACAAAAACATCTCTCTAACGGCTTCTGGAATATCATCAGCTGGGAAGCGTTGACCTAATAAGGATGGCAGACGTTGTTCATGAATAGATTCTGCAATGACTTCACCACTACCATCAGCATCAAAGCGATACATTTTAACCCGATCTGCACTCAAAAATAAACGCACTTCACTAACAGTTGTCGTTAATATCTCTTGAAGGTCGAGCGATCGCCTGATCTGTTTTGTCATCCGGTGCAGTAAACTTTCTCGATCAAAGGTTTGCTGCAACTCGTTTGGTTTATCCCTACGTGTCATTGCTTGTATACACCATGACTGAAGTATAATTTTTTATATATTTGTCCCTGATCAGAATTGTCAACTTACAATACTTTATTTTCATCCTATTTCCAGAAACTCCTGCTAATAATGCGTTGCTAAGGGCATACATGTATTACAAGTATTTTTGGAAATGGATTAGAGGATGTTTTAAAAGTAACAGATATTTTGCTTGTTCCCTGTAGCCCTTATAAAGTGGATTTAGGGATATATAAAACCGCTGTATTATTAAATACTCCTCAAATCTAATCTCAAGTCTAAAGTTAAGAAATTTTTAATCATTGACAATTTCTAATTTTATATTCTTAATCATTAAACTATTCCAGTAATTTTACTTAATTTGGCTTTGGAATAATTTCTTGAAATTAAAAATATTTTTTTAACATTTTGCCCATTAATTCAATTAATTAAAATTTCTTCAAAGCAATAACTAAGTTATTAGTAATTATTTAAAATGTTTTGGACTGGGGAATTTGACTATTCCCCGTTTAATTGCTGACTTTATGTTGAATGTAACTCTTTTGATTAAATTATTCGTAAATTACTGTTAAAGATAATAAATTACGAATTTCTTCACGCACACTCATGAGAGTTTTGCCGAGATGGTTTTGACCACTTTTATTAGCACCACAACCCCAAAAAGAATCGGTTGGGGAGTTTTCAACTAAAATCTCATCACCTGTCTTCAGGAGAACTTCTCTGATATCAGTATGAGTGAGAAACTTTTTGAGTACAGCTTCTCGCATAATTTGAGTTTTCACCAAATCCCAGTCTCGACGGAGTTGGCGAGTGCTACATCTTCCCAAAGTGGCAGCTTCTTCTGGGGTGGCGGCAGCATGGATAAGAGGTATAATTGCCGCATCCCTGCTGCCTACAAACTTTTGCGCTTGATAATAATGCTCAACAGTTGGCCAGTAAGCACCATCGATGTGGATTCCGTGGGGAGAAAAGTTAGAAAAACAGCCATAAGGCTGCCAAACCTTATAAAAGTAAATGGTCATTTGAAAATTGCTCTTTTATATATCAATTTCAGGGTAACTGAAAGTTTAGGGTTCAAAACCCTTCATTTGGATGAAGGGCTTTAACATCAGGTCACGGGAATAACTTTACACAATTCCTGGAACAGTAAGTTTACTACTTTACTCATCAGTTTTCCCTGAATGTGTTTACCACCTAGCAGCTTCTCACCTTGTTCAGTGACGTTAGCTTTGAGTGAGTCGCGGTAGTTAATCAATTCCCTAGTCAGTTCGTTTTCTGGCAGCCTTCCAGTTTCCACGCCAGTCAGCACATACTGCCATAAACTAATTCGACACAGTGACGAACCACTGGCTTTTTCAACTAAACCGTCCCCAGACTGTTCTAAGACAGTACCCATCCCTAACCTCATTTTGAAAGTGTCGCGGCTGCGGTTGCGTTTAATTCGTTTGGTGTCGCCGGCTAACCGCTTCACGGTGGTTTTTCCGTCTTTGCGTAGCTTGCCGCCGTAGGCATCGCGCTCCGTTTTCTTCACCTCCCGCACTTCGTATTCAATGACTGGCTTACCATTTACACTCAGGAACGACTCAAAGGGATAAATCCTGGTGAGCAGTCGCGATCGCACTCGTAACCCAAAGCCGAATTTATCAAACACGCTCGTGTAAGGCTTAAATTCTGTCAGAGAAAGGATTTGAGTGATTCTTGCCTCCAAGCGCTGCTCGTAGAGCGAAATATCACACATCCATTCGGCGTGTAGTTCCAAGATTGGATCAATCTCAATCCCGTAGTCTTTGGCAACGGATATTTTATAGAGATTTTCGATTCTGGTTTTCCCGGCGGGCGAAATTTCCAGCCTTTTCGCTAGCCATCCCCAAAGGGGCGCTAACCATCCAGCCTTACTAGATGCACTCTTGGTATGCGCCACTTCTGGGAATTGCCAAGCTAGAAGCTGACGGGCATAATTCACAATTGGCGATTGCACCCGGTTGAGATGTTCGAGTTGCTGACAGAGGTCGCGGAGTTCATCGATGGGTTCTGGGCGGTGCATGAGGAAATACCTCAAATTCAGTTCCCCAGTCTCCAGTCGGTGATCTGGATCGTGACCGTAGGCGGCCATTGCTAAAGCATCAGCTAGATCGCTTTTATTGGGGAGATTTTTACCTCCGCGATAACGGCGCAGTTCCACATGACCCACCCAGAGAATTTTGATTTCTAATTTCTTAAGGATAGAAGCCCACAGTCTAGAATAGTGGTTTCCTGTCGGTTCGAGTATTGCATAATCTGCCTTGATTTCTGCTAGATAATCAGCAAAGTCAAAAGCTGATTTTTGCCTCTTCTTAGCATCAGGATTGGAGTAAAAAGCCGGATATAAAGTAGATGCTTTATTTCTTGTTTTATTCCAATATGCTTGCAATCCGCCCTTGGGATACTGTGTTAAAATGTGAGTGGTTATACTCGATTTACTAACATCAATTCCCAGAATTATTAATTCTGTTGTCATGGTTCTGCGAACAATAAGAGGTGGTTTTCAAGGACTGGCATCCTTTTGTTGACCCGAACTTAATAGCGCACGAATCACCCTAACGCCCCACACGAGAGGGGCGCGATTCAGGAGTAAACGCATTCGGGAAGTTAACAGGAGAATTGCCGCGCATGAAATTGAGAACACCACAATTCAGTAGTGCAGTTCACTCTGAACGCTGCATTTTCTCTTGCTAAGTTGCTGATTGCTTTGGACACAACCCGCGACGGTGGCAATGATGTCACCGTTTCGGCTACTGTGTCAGGTAGCCCACGCATGAAGCGCGATCGCAATTGCGATTCATCAGGCGGTTATTTCGTCATCCAGAGACTTAACTATTTCTTGAATTCTTTCAGCAGATAATTCACGGTATTGTTCGCCAGCTTTTGCCCCTACATATTCTTTCCAATCCTCTATGCTTTCCCCAGTTACTTTGGCAAGAATTTGTATCGCTACTCCCATAGCTAAACTGTTTAGTACATATAACTCTTTTGTTAAAGTCACAAAGTTATTATTTAGTGGTTTAGTTATCAAGTTTTCATCACTCATAAATTTCATCATCATCAAATTCGTCATCATCAAAATCGTCATATCCAACTAATGAATATGAGTTTTCCGGGTCAATAATGTTAAGAGCGTCGGTGAATGCTCGACCCGTGAGAACATCAAGAACTGAGTAGTTACCCTGCGCGATGCCTTCGGCGGCAAGCAACGCAGCCTCAACCTTCCTCATCTTGAAAGCTTGCTCCAGTTCTGGAGTGCGTAATCTGGGGTCAACGTCCTCGATGGAATTGATGGGCGGGGGCACTTCATCCCCTTCAATCCAGCGTTCGTGCTGGCTGTTGTAGAATTTGCGCCAAGCCCTAGCGCTGGGTGGCTGTGGTGCAGTTTCAAAAAAATCAGCGACTTCCTTTGACCTTTGGAACCCTTCAGCATCACATTCCATTGATTCAACCCACCCGTCACTCAGTCCAAAACCACCAAGGGATGCAGTCTCGGCTTGTACTTCGATTACCTCAGCACCAAGGCG
The DNA here is from genome assembly GCF_034530915.1 of Nostoc sp. DedQUE09. Taxonomy (NCBI): domain Bacteria; kingdom Bacillati; phylum Cyanobacteriota; class Cyanophyceae; order Nostocales; family Nostocaceae; genus Nostoc; species Nostoc sp. DedQUE09. The sequence goes on along the minus strand of NZ_JAVRCE010000032.1, from coordinate 34,402 downwards.
TGTGGCAATGAGTTGAGTTATCGCATTTATTTGAATCGGGGAGAGCCGCTCTAAGTCAATAATCCACAGCACTACCCTTTCACCATTTGGCTCGGTGGTTTGCTCCAAGGGGAACGGGTCGCGCATGGGTATCTTGCCATCTGGAAACAGGTCTAACACTGACTCGTAAGGATTGCCGGGCTTGAGTTTTACCCAAGTGTCGTGTTTGGTCATGATGTAAAAGATTCGCTAAAAATTAAAAATCGTCCGCTTCTTCGGCAGAAACAGGAAGGATGCCAAATGTAGGACTGGGCTGTATTGGTTCATTTCCTGTGTATTCGAGTTGATACTTGAGAGCTTTAAGTTGAGGCTTGAGATCGGAGATTTGATCTATTAGGTTTGCTTCTGTCTCTTGAAGACGTAGGATTTCAAGTTTTATTTCTTTTTCTGTTTCCTCCCTAATTTTTCGCTCTACAAGTTCTGCTAGAGATGAAATTGCAGTCTCTACATCCTCTCCCTCTTCAACTTCCGCAAACAGTTCTAGGTGCTTATTTTCGTAGTTTCCGAGATTAATTACCCGTTTGTAAGAAATGGTTTTTATTTGCATAGTTATGTGATATTTTTTACTTGTTTGGATCGATTAATCAGTTGCGATCGCGGTGCGTTACCCGATCGCAATTGATTTTGAGCTATCCTTTAACTTCCTGGTGCTGGGGTAAATCGAAAACTACCTCAAAAATTCCCCCTCCCTGACGCAGAATGCTGGTGTAAGCGTCTGCGTCAGACTGGGTGCGAAATCGATAAACACAATTACTTCTGCCATTGGGCAAACGTTGGAAAATTGCCCACGGTCTAAGTCCGTCGCTGTAAGTCATAATCTAAAATCCTAATTGTGTAAAAAACCAGCGCAAGCTCTCCAGCCAGCGCTGGTGCAACCTTATATATTCAGGGGTGTTGTAGTTAGTGGGGTTTATTGCTGCATAGGCGATACCTCCGTATCTGAAAGACTGCGCCCCCAACGGACTTGATTAATCAGCGCTTCGACTAATCCCTCTCTGTCGCCCACGGGTAGGGAGCTATTAACTTGATGACCCACTACATAAATTTCATTGCGGCAGCTTCCTGGTGATTGGTCGCAAAGTTGAATCGCGATCGCACTAATTAAAAACAGCTTTTCGCGTCTGGTCATCCGCTCAAGGGTGGGCCCGTACTCCTCCTGGAGGGATTCGAGTAACGAGCCGTCGTTTAAGGTGTAACTAGTAAAATGTCCTATTGGCTTTGACAATTGGTAAAATCTCCTCAATGCAAATAATCGTAGACTTGGCGATCGCTATCCAAAATCAGGGATGGTAGGCGATCGCCTTTTCAATTAGATTTCCTCCTCCTCATCTGGCTCAGACTCTACGATTTCGCCAATGACTATAGTCACGCCGTCATCAGAAGATTGGTAATCAACGATCGCAAATTCCTCATCATCAACATCCTTGATGTTTACCACCGTTGCACCGGGGTAATGCTTCAGGTTTTCAATCAGTTCTAAAACTGTGGTTGTCATGTTGTTTTAAAGGTTGTAGGTGTGCAGACATCAAAATATCACCACGCAGACAACTCGTGAGCCGCGCTTCGTTCTCTGGTGATTAGGGTGTTTCCGCGCCGGGGCTTATGCAGTGGCGTGGGTGCTTGCTCCATATAGTCCTCACGGGCACAGTGGCAAATGTGGGGAGGGAGCTTTTTATAATTTTGTTTTCACAAAACTCTGCTAACATAATCGTACACCCAAAATTATAAGTCAAGTGTGAACACAAAACTTTTTGTGCTGACAAAATTACAATAGAGAAAAGGTATATGAGTGAAAGCAGTAATGACAACGCCACAAAAGCCCGGACGCCCAAAAACATTGCCAAACGAAGAGGCGAGACTGTCGGTAAGGCTTTCTCCGGAACAGAGGGACGCCCTGTTGAGCAAAGCCAAGTCAATGGGATACAAGGACACGTCTCAAATGATCAGGGGTCTAGCATCAGGGGAAGTGGGTGTAAGTCTAGCCAATCCACAAGCCCAAGTACTGGGAAAATCCTAGAGGCCGTCAAGCTAATTGAAGAAAAGCATCTTTCTTATGTCAAGGCGCACCAGCAGCGGCTGATCACCAGACTTGACGAAAGTAAGGAAAGTGAAAACGACTTCAAAAAAGCTATCCAAGAGCTTGAGGCCCAGATTCAGCAATTGATTTCTGATAAAGGTATTGAAGAACCTGAATAAAACCGTCCTGCCCACTGTGGTAAGGGCGGTTTTGTTTTGTGAAGAGGGTGCGAAGTTACAAATGCGGGATCTCCCGATGTCTCAATCAGGGTATTTCCCGCATCGTGGAATTGAACATCTACTTTCAATTCCTATGGAAATTCTAACCAGCCTGTACTTTGTAGTCGCTGTGTTTTATCTTATTCTCGCGCTGATTCAAATACTTCAGCAATTTCATTGTCAGTGGCAAGCCTTCATAGCGAATCGTCCTCGGCAACCGCATGGAAGAGTTTCAGACTCATATCGCAACGACCCCAGAAACAGATACCTCCAAGCTGATTTACTAACTTTGCTCAAAGGTGACGTGGCATCCGCCAAAAGACTTTTGGCACAACAGCGGCGAAAAAACCCAGGACAGTCAGATAACTGGTATTTAGAGAAAGTTATTTATGACCTAGAGCGCGATCGGCGATAACCAACTGCGATCGCAGTTGACTAATGACCAATGACCAATGACCAATGACTAAACACAAAATCTCATCAAAAGTAGTTCGAGCCAGAAGCCTTGCCATCTATGAGCTAGAGAAATTTTTCGACTATATCCGCACCATTGAACCAGAACTGGAACCCGACCAAGCGATCGTGTTAACAGCATACGTCTTGAGTGATTTACCAAACTTGTTTCGACAAAATCCTGAGTTAGTCGAACGGATAAAAGAGATAGCGACCAACATCAAGCTTAATAAACATCGCTCTCCTAATAACCAATGAAGAAACAAACGATTTACGTTGCTCTTGCCCTAAACCCTGATAAAAATGGGCTTGTTGCCCTGTGCTGGCACACAGATAAAAGTAGAGCCGGCGATGTCGGCACAGCACTGACTCAACAAAACGGGCTTGCTTTTTTCGGTGTTACCAGCTGTGAAAATGCTGATTTTGAAGCAGATTCCAGCTTCCCCGATGACCACTGGTTGAACGCAAAGAAGACCTAAAAAAACCAAAAAGCCACCAGAAGATTTCGCGATCGTGGTGGCTCTCTGTGAGAATAACTAATAGTATTATGCCACAAAATAGCCAAAATAATCCTAATTTCTGGACGCAGAAACATCAAGAACTTTGCTTGAAATATCGGATAAAAGCAGCATATCAACAGTTCTGGTGCTGGTTAATAAACTATGCCAAACCAGGCAAAGTAATAGAAGTTACATTGCATGAATTTAATGCCTGGGTAGAAAAGCAATCAGGACAACCACTATCCGAGAGACATCTAAAAAATCTCCTTAAAAGACTACTTGATTTCGGACTAGTCAGACTGATAAAAAAATATAACTGGCACGAATTCAAGTTAATAATCAAACCTTTAGAGTGGTTAGAACCACCTAGAAAACGAGCGGAAAAAAGATCCGAAATCAGGATTGATAGTTCCAAAATATCGCCTCAAACCCAAGAAAACAGTTCGCTTGCTCATCAGGAGCCTAGTCAGCAGCAGCAATTAGATATTAAGCCAAACAACCATGTATCCGATGAAACCAAAAACGAAATTAAACAACTTGCCCAAAAAGTAGACATTCATTTACCTGAAAAATGTGAAGTTTACTATTACCCAATTGAAAAAATCTTCTTAGCTTTAAACCTTGTCTTCTTGCGCAATAAACGAGACTCAATTGATAACCGCATCGGCTTATTGATTGATTGCTTGCGCTGGGAATACTGGAATGAACCAGAGAACCTACGTTTACTTCACAAAGCCGGAATTATCACTCCAGAGTCTCTTTACTACGACTATTACTCCACATAAAAACTGCTTCCACTTTCCAGTAGAAGCAGCGACATAATAACCAACTCGATTATGAACCAACCCACACTTTTTGATTTACAAGCTTTTACTAAAACTGGATCTTCTCCTGTTTATGCTTATGATCCGTTCTGGGATGAACTTACCCCCCAAGAGTCACATAGTGTTGGGGGGCAAATTTCAGACTCGGAATCTCCGTGTAAAAGTGTTGGGGAGCAAGTTACATTAACTACTCAAAAATCTGCCCCCCAACACGATACCCACTGGATTGAGGAATACTGGGTTGAGAGATGCTCTAATAAATACTGGTACTACCGTTACTGCTGGATGCAGGGCCGAAAGATCCATCGGCTTTACCTGGGTAGCGTTAATAGTGCGATCGCAAAACAGAAAAAGGCAGATGTGGAAATTGCAATTAGCGACGGGCAGTCACCCCAGGAGATTGAAGAGTTGATTCGCTCCTGGCGTGGTTTGCGATCGCACTCCTAAACCGCCGCAGTTCATCCCAGCGTCGGCTAGTGGTCGAGCCAGTATGGCTGTACTGGTTGGGGTGGAATTTTGAGATTCTGGATTCTACAAAAGAGTCGATGGCCCGCAGAATCATCTGTTGATCCATTATTAGACCGGAGTCGATTGCATAGGCGTATTCTAAAATTTGTTCTGCGAGTGCGACTGGTACACGGATCGATTGAGTTTTACCGTGATTCCAAGCTGGTTGCCAGCTGGTGCGATTCTTCCCCGGCTTTAGCATTACCATTACCTTGAAAGGCCTGTTTCAAGGCAGGATACAGCGTTTTTTAAACTTATGCAATCGTTTTTTTTGGCGATCGCCGGTTCACTACCCCGCTCCCTGTTCCCCATTCCCCAATCCCTCTTCCCCCAATACCCAACGACTATATAGTGTCAAGCATTCTCAACAAGAAGAAGTTGTGCTGCGGGCCTCCACAAGTGGGGTGAAAGCATTGATTTTTCGTGATAAAAGTGCTTAAAAGCAAATTTTTTATTGGGAGTCAATTTCATTAAGACTCTAATTACAATAAAAAGCGATCGCACCAAATAGGATGAATGTGCGATCGCAATAAATCCAATAAGGTTAGGTGTTTCTAACCGAGTCCAGCTTATCCGCCCTGGCTGCGGTTTGTCATAAGTTCGGGTACACCCGGTCAACTTCATCCCATGCCTGGTTAGTGAGATTTTCCAGTGCCATAGCCAAATACACAGGATGATCGTATTCCCCTTTCTGCAAGCGGTCGAAGAATATCTCGATTTGGAGGAATAGGAGGTTGGGGTTCATAGAGTTGCGATCGCGCTTTTGACTTCATCCAGTTCAACATCGATATAAGGGTCAAGTCCTTTGTTGTCACGGTGTCCGGTGATTTTGCGAATCACGTCCTTGTCAACAGAATTTTTCCGCAATCGGTTCACTAAGCTCCGGCGGGTACTGTGAGTTGAGATTCCCTTGGTACTCATTCCCGCCTTTTCGGTGGCCCGCTGGAGGATATCGTAGGCGTTTCGCCAAGTAATTGGCTTTGTGCCGCAGCGCGAAGGGAAAAGCCACCCAGAGTTGTCAGGTTCAAATCCTTTGAGAGATTCTTTCAAATTTTCATGAACTGGAATCTCTACAGTTTCAGCTGTCCCATCTGGGCGATGCTTTCTGACCATTGCCGGAAAAATCAGTACATCCTTGGGTTGGCCATTGCGATCGTAAACATCTTCAGTTTTGAGTTGAACCAGTGCCCCCCAGCGCTCACCTGTATACCAAGCTAAATCCATCAGTAATTTATATTTGTCGGTTCTCACTTGTCGTTTGATTTTGACAAACTCACCATCTGAGATGACCGAGGCTTTTCCCTTTCTGTTATTCTTTGGCATAGACATAAAATAATTTTCGAGTATTCCGCTTTTACCTGGAAAGGAGGTAAAAGCGGAATTTACTAAATATTCACTAACCGTAAATATTCGCTCAATCCTATTCCCAGCAAAGGATACGCGTCGTCAGGATATATACCACTTCTACATAAAAGTGGAACATTTACACTTTTTTTGTTAAGCCATACAACGGATTTATTCACCTCATCAAATCCGCTTTTATGGAACCAACACTTACTGCCGTATTTGGGGCTAACGCCACACAGGATGCAGATACTTTAACTATCAGCAAAGCCGATCTAACTTCTACAGGTTTAACCCCTGGTGCTAATAACACCGCAGAATCTTTGTTAATAGCGCTGATGCTCAAATTCAAAGCTGCACTAACAGATGCGGGTAAAGATACCAATATAGACCAATCTGTTGCAGTTGTAGATGGTTTTAGCCCCAGCATCACGACTCGCAATGATGCTATTTACTTGCGAAATACCATATCCGTGGAAATCGACCGGGTGCTTACAGGAGCAGCCACAATTGACCCCAATTTGTATTAATCATGCTTTCATTAACACTTGCTCAATTATTTGGTGTTAATGCTAGCCAAACTGCTACTGAATTGGTAATTCAAAAAGCCGATTTAGTAGCAATAGGTTTAACACCGCAGTCAAATAATCGTGCTGAACAATTACTAGTTGCTCTTTTATTGCAAGCACTAAGCAACTTTTACGGATACATCACAGACGAAAACGGCAATATTATTACCGATGAGAATAATGTCCCAATTGGATACGACAATCGTCAGTTGTATGAACTTCTAGAAATGTTTCGCTGGGATGCCTATGCTAAAGAGCGAAATGGCAATGTTTATCTATCAGAAACAATCATAATTCATTCTTATGCTGAAGCAGATTAAAGATTTAGGTACAGAAAAAATCATTCCTGATGATACAGACGTTATTGCATTTCAACAAACTGATGGGCTTACAGGGCACATCTCACGAGCTAATTTTCTCTCTGGAATTAGCGGAGACGGTGACTATCCTACTTCTTTTACTCACTGGCACGATGAAAGTATTATCCTATCGGGCAATTCTTTAATTTATGATATTACTCCGTCTTACACCTACGGACTAGGCGTGATACAGCATCCGCCAAGTAGTTCCGATAGTTTTAAATGGAGTTCGTTGCTTGATGCAGGTAATTATGGATTGAATTTTTTAGTAGGGGCAGGTAGCAATAGAGGAATTGGATCGTTGTATATAAATGGAATTCTTGCACACAATGATTTAGATTTATATGCCCCTAGTACTAGCAGCATTATTCTCAAAAGGAATATTACAATCAACAATGCTGGATTGCACGAATTTAAGATTAATGTTTCTGACAAGAATATCTCATCAAGTAATTATTATTTTGTGATGACAAAAGCTTGGGGGAGCAAATGACTTCATACTGCTCTCTCGGCGACAAGACAACCGTAGAAATTTTGTCCCCAGCAAAAGAAATTCTTATTTTCGACAACGCTCCCATCACGGTAGAGGTGATAACTTCCAATGAGGGAGAATATCAAGACTATACACATAACATGAATCAAAAGATAGACAAATCTTTTGCTAAAAATGTTGTTTCTGTTATTGTCAACGATCCAATAAATGATTGGATTTTTTCAGGTGAGTATCCTCCTGATAATCCTATTGTTCATAGAACTTGTCCTATTCCTTCAGTAATAGATGGAAAAATTTATCTTGATTTTGATCCATTGGGTTACTCAGATAATATCGGCTCTTGTACTTATAAGGTCTATTTTGGGGGATACAAATTAACAGCTACAGACGCACGAGGAATAAAAATTCAAAGGACTTATGACCAAGAGCCAAAATACACCGTAGCTTGTGGTGATAATTGCCCAGAAGGTAGCCACAAATGCACACACAAGAAATACCCAGGTTATTGCTGTGTTCCGTGCAAAGAAGTCGGCGATCGCCTGAAAAATATTGCAAATAAAGTAGGTCGATAAATGGCAGAAGTTTGTAAGGATATTGACGCTGGTCTAGCGGCTTTAAATCGCAAAATCGATGCACAAAATCAGCGCATACGAGAATTAGAGCGCAAGCAACAGCAGTGTTGTGAAGGTCATGAAGACGATAGCAATGCTGACCTTTCACAAATTCTTAAAAGGCTAAAGAAAGCAGAAACAGACATTCTTGAACTTGGCGGCGTACTTAAAACCGTTATCGATGACGTGAAAGACCTATTAGATGCTGCGGTTGAACATACTGAAACAGCTAATCAATCACAAGGCATTTTTGCAGCAATTATTGATTTCTTCGTAGATGAGTAATCATGGCAGTCTCTCAACAAATATCACCCAGTGCTTTAAGGGCTTACAAACTATCTAAATACGCTAATGGTCAGCCGGGAAAGATGCTACTTGAAGCCAAAAGGGTAAAGCGAGTAACGTCTCAATTTATGACTAAAAGTGGTGCAAAAGAAGCTGCTAAACGCATGAAGACTCTTAAAAAAACTGCTGCTAATGCAAAGAAAGTTGCAGATGCTACAAAGAAAGCCTCTGACCTTGCTACCAAAGTAAATGAAGTACTCTTTAAAAATATTCCTGGTAGCGCTGTACTTGATAAAGCCTCTCGCGTTGGCGGTATCCTTGGTATTCTTTCTGCAATTGGGTTGGTGCTTTTAGTCAAACTTCAAGAGTTTGTCTCAAGCAGGGCTTTTGATGATATTAGTCAGATAGGAATCGAGCTAACGAAGACTAATACAATAGCAGTAAACAATGGATTAAAGCTCAAAACCATTGATACCAAAATGCAGAAGCTTGAGCAAGAATTAAGTGCCAATGCTAGGGATTTTTATCAATTAAATAAGCAAGCCGGAACTATTGCTAAAAATGCCGCAGAAGCTAAAAAGCAAAGTAATGATGCATTATACGAAACTCGGCAAGGGAGAACAATTCTTGAGGGGAAAATAGCTGAATCTAAAAAGCAGAGTAACGATGCTTTGTACGAAACTCGTCAAACAAAGTTTAGTTTAGATAGCAAAATTCAACAAATTAACGCCAACATAGCGCGAATTAGCTCAAAGGCTAATGATGGATTTCAAAATGCCATCAATACCACTATTTCTAAACTACAGGCAGAATTAGCATCGGTTAGAGCGAGTCTTAAGACAATCAAGCCAGCTACACCTGTCGATACTGCATCTATTACCGCAAATGCCGTCAGTGCTGCAAAAGCTGAGGCGCGAATCGCACAATCTCAAGTTTCTGCACTGCAAGCTGTGGTAGCTGGATTAAGTGGCCAAATTGCTGGAGCCATAACTTTAGGAAGTACTGCTATTAATGGAGTTTCAAATTTAGGTAATGCTGTAAATGCTGTGAACAATACTGCTAATACTGCATTAAATGAAGCTAAGAAAAATGCAGGAATTGCACCATTACAGCAATCAAATTTATCGAAGGAGTTTGACCAAAAGCTTGCTGACTTCGAGAGACTTAGTACAATGACTGCCGATGAACGCTTTGAAGAATTCAAAAAAGAAAATAACAAAGCGCTCGGAATTCGGGACTTGCAACAATCAAATTTATCGAAGGAATTTGATAAAAGACAAGCCGACTTTGAACGACTTAGTACAATGACTGCCGACCAACGATTTGAGGAATTTCAAAGAACAAATCGTGAGTCTTTGGGACTACTAGAAAAAGATTTAACTCAAACCAAAAAAGAGGTTGACAGCAACCGAGCAACAATTACAAAAATTGACACAAAGCTAGGACAACAAGCAAAAGTGAACGAGGAAGCTTTACCAAAACTTGATCAAATACTCGGAATACTCCCCTTAATTCCGGCGCGGGCTGCGGCCGCAATTAAACCGGATATACCAACAATTCCACAGATCGAGCAAGCAGCCGCGACTGGAACATGCAGAACCACCCAGCCGGGGGGCTGCATGAATAAAGCACTAAAAGACAATGCAGCCGACATTACCAACAATAACAATACCAATTCAGCCAATATTTTAGATGCGGTAAATACTGGTGCAAATGCTGCGCTCCTCCAGGGACAGCAAACAATATTAGCAAGACTAGGTGATCAACTTCCGGGAGGCATCGGTGGGAAGCTATCCCGCTTTGCAGATTGGATGCACTTGGATAGAGTACTCAACATGATGATATTAGGCGCTACTATCCACAATGCATTAATGCTTTCCAACGACATCGGACAAACTTTTGTTGGAATAATCAACAATGTATTGCAGTTAATCGGATTGAAAAAAGAAGATGGTAGTACGTTTGACATCGGTTCTGTCATTAGTAGTTCAATTGAAAATCTTATTAAAAATGCAATTGGAGCCGAGAATTATACAAATCTAACAACAGCTTGGGCTAAGGCTAATAGAATTTATCAAGCTTCAGTTAATATATTAAATGCTTTTCAAGGGCTGTCATCTGCAATACTTACTGGCTTAGAGATGACGGCTGGCAAAGTTGCCAAAATTGGAAATGCACTTCGCAATGCTGGTGAAGTTTTAGAAAGTGCTTACGGTTGGATGAATCCACAGCCCAAATTTAATCGTGTTACTCAAACTCTAGAAAACTTGCAACAAGGAGCATCAACCATACAAATGGTAACTCAAGCCCCATTAGATATTATCAATGCCACCACTGAATTAACGACAGCAACCACTGAATTAACTAACGCAATTAAGCAGGATGAGAACCCAGCTAACAAAGGTAAAGAATCGCCAGAGCCAGATAAACTCAAAGCGGATCAAGCAACAGCTAAATTAGCGAGTGCTGGCTTAGAAATAGTAGATTTAGATTTAGATCCAGATGACTAAATATGCCACTACCAGATAACTTTAATGAATGGGAATTTTTGCAAGATACTGTAAGACGTTGGCATAATAAAGCCGTTATCCAGTGGTTTAAAAATCAAGCAGTTGACGACATTTCTACACCGAAAGCAGCTTTACGCCATGCCTGTACAATGAAGGATGGCGACACTTCCACAATGACCATGATGAGGTTGTGGTTATTTGAGGTTACTGCTGGTCACGCTCAATCTTTGCAAGCTCCTATTTATGGAATTCCAGTTGCGGATTTCCAGCGTGATGTCAGCTTCAAGCCACAGGTCAAGCTGTACTTTCGTGAGAGATACACTAACCTAACCGACCGTACAGCGCCGGGACGCGGAGAAATTTGCTTTCGACTGATGAATGAATCAGCCCAAACTTACACTCGCGCCAAAGCTGAAGAAATGGCGAGAGACATTAAACGTGAATTTGCAAATCCCATATTTGTTTGGGAAAAGGGCATACATTACTACTACTACCGTGATCCAGAAAGAGGGTATGATTTACGGCTTTTGGTAAAGTCAAAAGCTGAGGGTGAGAGACTGGCGCGTAATGTACTTCAGATCCAGGGACACCCATTTGATAGTACCAATGTAGATTTTATGGACACTGACAAACTTTATCCCAGCAATCCAGGCACTCAGCTAGTGTACGGGCGGCAGGTCAAGAAACCTGTAAAACGTCCTATCGTGGATGTTCGCTTTCGTCATGCTCAGTTATTCCTGAATGGACGGCAGACAGTTATTAATCTTGTGTCAACTCCAGAAAGCGCTTTGCGATCGGTAATTGAAAGGGTGAATACTGCGTAGTTTTTTCATGGAAACAAGTATACTGATCGACACGAATTCTGTGCGCTTTGCCCAATGTTATACAGGATGTATAAAACGCGACCGAGTAGTGTACAGCAATGGCTAAACGATTTAATAACTTAGATGCAGCATTAAAATATCTTCGCCCAACTTCATCAGGAGAAGATGGAGTAGTACCAGACGCACCAGCTGGTACTCCATTAAAGAAATACCAGGATTGGAAAGCGGGAAAAGTTGATATTGACTATCCCAGATCAGCATCATCTAATCCTGGGAAGTTTGAAAAAATTGGCATCAAACCTTTCGCGCTGCCCGCAGCATCAACAGTTGAATATGTGACAACCATATCCGCCAGAGCGCAAGGACAGTACGCTCTATTTGGATTAGGTACAGCTGCTTTAGGGATAGAAGCTCCAGATAGTGACGATATTGTAGCTGTAGGTTATAAACCAGCGAAAGCTTCCTGCCGGAATATTACAGGAACTACAGCAACTAGTGTAACGAGTAAACTGACTGGCATACCCTACAAAACTAAAGCTGATACAGCTTATATTTTCCCATTTGGCAGGATTACAGCAAACGCAACTTATAGCGAACAAAAAGCGGCTATTCTTGCGCTTGTCACTGCGGCAGCTGGAACTAAATCTGTATCCTTTATTCCTGAAAAATTCTAATGCTTGCAGACTTGACTAAGTGCGAAATTATTCTCGTTCCTCAAGTCTCCCAAGAAGAAATAAGCGATTTAATCAAGCGGGAGGAAATCACCTCATTAGCAAATTCTCGGTTTGCTAAAGGTGAAATTTCCTTCCAAGATTACATTGATTGCTTGGAAGTCGTGGGAGTTTGTATTGATGATTATTTGCTAACAGTTGAAAATAATTTGACAATAGCAGGAGTCTTATAGTGACTCAGTTTAATGATGCGAATAAGTGGAATCTAATTATGGATTCCACTAAAAATGCAACGATGTCGGGTGAGAAGATCATTCAATCAATAGCAGCTTTTGAACCTTCTCACCTTTTTTTATCTTCAATTGTGGCAGTTCAAGTATTCAGTGCTACAGCCAAACCAAATTGGTATAAAGCTGGATATTTAAATCAAGCTATTCCAGTGCCGTTTTCGCTAGGTTTAGCACTTGGGGAATTTCGCTTTATTCCTCTTTATACGCCAGTAATTATTAAATTTTTGCACTTTCAGAGTAATTATCAAGTTTCGTTTGAAGTGCCACCATACTTTCAAGATTGCAATTTTAAGATATGGGAATTTGTAGATAACTAATTTTAAACAATGACTACTGCACAGCCAATAATAGCTGTTACCAATTCTTCTAGTAGCTCCCCAGGAATAACACTAACTCTAGAAAGCACTGGTATATTTTTAGGGATTCTTGTTAGCGCTTCTGTTCTTGGTGGTGTAGCTGTTACCGTCATCAGCAAAATGAATCGAATTTCAAATTCGATTACTCAAATTGAAAAGACTCTTGAAGAACAAGCGAGGAATGCTGAAAAAATTCGTGAGATTGATAGGACATTAGCTTTACATATTCAAGAGTATGTGAATCGAAAAGATGTTGTCCAGATGGTTTTGGGTCAATTAAATGAGAAAATTGACCACAAATTCAAGCGAGTATTATTTTACACTAGAGATATCCAGCGGTTTCTTCAGCGTGATACTGATTTCAAGATCCGTGAGTACGAGGAAACGACTCAGCCGGATGAATAACTCACTGGGGATTCAGGGTAACTGAAAGTTTAGGGTTCAAAACCCTTCATTTGGATGAAGGGCTTTAACATCAGGTCACGGGAATAACTTTACACAATTCCTGGAACAGTAAGTTTACTACTTTACTCATCAGTTTTCCCTGAATGTGTTTACCACCTAGCAGCTTCTCACCTTGTTCAGTGACGTTAGCTTTGAGTGAGTCGCGGTAGTTAATCAATTCCCTAGTCAGTTCGTTTTCTGGCAGCCTTCCAGTTTCCACGCCAGTCAGCACATACTGCCATAAACTAATTCGACACAGTGACGAACCACTGGCTTTTTCAACTAAACCGTCCCCAGACTGTTCTAAGACAGTACCCATCCCTAACCTCATTTTGAAAGTGTCGCGGCTGCGGTTGCGTTTAATTCGTTTGGTGTCGCCGGCTAACCGCTTCACGGTGGTTTTTCCGTCTTTGCGTAGCTTGCCGCCGTAGGCATCGCGCTCCGTTTTCTTCACCTCCCGCACTTCGTATTCAATGACTGGCTTACCATTTACACTCAGGAACGACTCAAAGGGATAAATCCTGGTGAGCAGTCGCGATCGCACTCGTAACCCAAAGCCGAATTTATCAAACACGCTCGTGTAAGGCTTAAATTCTGTCAGAGAAAGGATTTGAGTGATTCTTGCCTCCAAGCGCTGCTCGTAGAGCGAAATATCACACATCCATTCGGCGTGTAGTTCCAAGATTGGATCAATCTCAATCCCGTAGTCTTTGGCAACGGATATTTTATAGAGATTTTCGATTCTGGTTTTCCCGGCGGGCGAAATTTCCAGCCTTTTCGCTAGCCATCCCCAAAGGGGCGCTAACCATCCAGCCTTACTAGATGCACTCTTGGTATGCGCCACTTCTGGGAATTGCCAAGCTAGAAGCTGACGGGCATAATTCACAATTGGCGATTGCACCCGGTTGAGATGTTCGAGTTGCTGACAGAGGTCGCGGAGTTCATCGATGGGTTCTGGGCGGTGCATGAGGAAATACCTCAAATTCAGTTCCCCAGTCTCCAGTCGGTGATCTGGATCGTGACCGTAGGCGGCCATTGCTAAAGCATCAGCTAGATCGCTTTTATTGGGGAGATTTTTACCTCCGCGATAACGGCGCAGTTCCACATGACCCACCCAGAGAATTTTGATTTCTAATTTCTTAAGGATAGAAGCCCACAGTCTAGAATAGTGGTTTCCTGTCGGTTCGAGTATTGCATAATCTGCCTTGATTTCTGCTAGATAATCAGCAAAGTCAAAAGCTGATTTTTGCCTCTTCTTAGCATCAGGATTGGAGTAAAAAGCCGGATATAAAGTAGATGCTTTATTTCTTGTTTTATTCCAATATGCTTGCAATCCGCCCTTGGGATACTGTGTTAAAATGTGAGTGGTTATACTCGATTTACTAACATCAATTCCCAGAATTATTAATTCTGTTGTCATGGTTCTGCGAACAATAAGAGGTGGTTTTCAAGGACTGGCATCCTTTTGTTGACCCGAACTTAATAGCGCACGAATCACCCTAACGCCCCACACGAGAGGGGCGCGATTCAGGAGTAAACGCATTCGGGAAGTTAACAGGAGAATTGCCGCGCATGAAATTGAGAACACCACAATTCAGTAGTGCAGTTCACTCTGAACGCTGCATTTTCTCTTGCTAAGTTGCTGATTGCTTTGGACACAACCCGCGACGGTGGCAATGATGTCACCGTTTCGGCTACTGTGTCAGGTAGCCCACGCATGAAGCGCGATCGCAATTGCGATTCATCAGGCGGTTATTTCGTCATCCAGAGACTTAACTATTTCTTGAATTCTTTCAGCAGATAATTCACGGTATTGTTCGCCAGCTTTTGCCCCTACATATTCTTTCCAATCCTCTATGCTTTCCCCAGTTACTTTGGCAAGAATTTGTATCGCTACTCCCATAGCTAAACTGTTTAGTACATATAACTCTTTTGTTAAAGTCACAAAGTTATTATTTAGTGGTTTAGTTATCAAGTTTTCATCACTCATAAATTTCATCATCATCAAATTCGTCATCATCAAAATCGTCATATCCAACTAATGAATATGAGTTTTCCGGGTCAATAATGTTAAGAGCGTCGGTGAATGCTCGACCCGTGAGAACATCAAGAACTGAGTAGTTACCCTGCGCGATGCCTTCGGCGGCAAGCAACGCAGCCTCAACCTTCCTCATCTTGAAAGCTTGCTCCAGTTCTGGAGTGCGTAATCTGGGGTCAACGTCCTCGATGGAATTGATGGGCGGGGGCACTTCATCCCCTTCAATCCAGCGTTCGTGCTGGCTGTTGTAGAATTTGCGCCAAGCCCTAGCGCTGGGTGGCTGTGGTGCAGTTTCAAAAAAATCAGCGACTTCCTTTGACCTTTGGAACCCTTCAGCATCACATTCCATTGATTCAACCCACCCGTCACTCAGTCCAAAACCACCAAGGGATGCAGTCTCGGCTTGTACTTCGATTACCTCAGCACCAAGGCGTGTGGCAATGAGTTGAGTTATCGCATTTATTTGAATCGGGGAGAGCCGCTCTAAGTCAATAATCCACAGCACTACCCTTTCACCATTTGGCTCGGTGGTTTGCTCCAAGGGGAACGGGTCGCGCATGGGTATCTTGCCATCTGGAAACAGGTCTAACACTGACTCGTAAGGATTGCCGGGCTTGAGTTTTACCCAAGTGTCGTGTTTGGTCATGATGTAAAAGATTCGCTAAAAATTAAAAATCGTCCGCTTCTTCGGCAGAAACAGGAAGGATGCCAAATGTAGGACTGGGCTGTATTGGTTCATTTCCTGTGTATTCGAGTTGATACTTGAGAGCTTTAAGTTGAGGCTTGAGATCGGAGATTTGATCTATTAGGTTTGCTTCTGTCTCTTGAAGACGTAGGATTTCAAGTTTTATTTCTTTTTCTGTTTCCTCCCTAATTTTTCGCTCTACAAGTTCTGCTAGAGATGAAATTGCAGTCTCTACATCCTCTCCCTCTTCAACTTCCGCAAACAGTTCTAGGTGCTTATTTTCGTAGTTTCCGAGATTAATTACCCGTTTGTAAGAAATGGTTTTTATTTGCATAGTTATGTGATATTTTTTACTTGTTTGGATCGATTAATCAGTTGCGATCGCGGTGCGTTACCCGATCGCAATTGATTTTGAGCTATCCTTTAACTTCCTGGTGCTGGGGTAAATCGAAAACTACCTCAAAAATTCCCCCTCCCTGACGCAGAATGCTGGTGTAAGCGTCTGCGTCAGACTGGGTGCGAAATCGATAAACACAATTACTTCTGCCATTGGGCAAACGTTGGAAAATTGCCCACGGTCTAAGTCCGTCGCTGTAAGTCATAATCTAAAATCCTAATTGTGTAAAAAACCAGCGCAAGCTCTCCAGCCAGCGCTGGTGCAACCTTATATATTCAGGGGTGTTGTAGTTAGTGGGGTTTATTGCTGCATAGGCGATACCTCCGTATCTGAAAGACTGCGCCCCCAACGGACTTGATTAATCAGCGCTTCGACTAATCCCTCTCTGTCGCCCACGGGTAGGGAGCTATTAACTTGATGACCCACTACATAAATTTCATTGCGGCAGCTTCCTGGTGATTGGTCGCAAAGTTGAATCGCGATCGCACTAATTAAAAACAGCTTTTCGCGTCTGGTCATCCGCTCAAGGGTGGGCCCGTACTCCTCCTGGAGGGATTCGAGTAACGAGCCGTCGTTTAAGGTGTAACTAGTAAAATGTCCTATTGGCTTTGACAATTGGTAAAATCTCCTCAATGCAAATAATCGTAGACTTGGCGATCGCTATCCAAAATCAGGGATGGTAGGCGATCGCCTTTTCAATTAGATTTCCTCCTCCTCATCTGGCTCAGACTCTACGATTTCGCCAATGACTATAGTCACGCCGTCATCAGAAGATTGGTAATCAACGATCGCAAATTCCTCATCATCAACATCCTTGATGTTTACCACCGTTGCACCGGGGTAATGCTTCAGGTTTTCAATCAGTTCTAAAACTGTGGTTGTCATGTTGTTTTAAAGGTTGTAGGTGTGCAGACATCAAAATATCACCACGCAGACAACTCGTGAGCCGCGCTTCGTTCTCTGGTGATTAGGGTGTTTCCGCGCCGGGGCTTATGCAGTGGCGTGGGTGCTTGCTCCATATAGTCCTCACGGGCACAGTGGCAAATGTGGGGAGGGAGCTTTTTATAATTTTGTTTTCACAAAACTCTGCTAACATAATCGTACACCCAAAATTATAAGTCAAGTGTGAACACAAAACTTTTTGTGCTGACAAAATTACAATAGAGAAAAGGTATATGAGTGAAAGCAGTAATGACAACGCCACAAAAGCCCGGACGCCCAAAAACATTGCCAAACGAAGAGGCGAGACTGTCGGTAAGGCTTTCTCCGGAACAGAGGGACGCCCTGTTGAGCAAAGCCAAGTCAATGGGATACAAGGACACGTCTCAAATGATCAGGGGTCTAGCATCAGGGGAAGTGGGTGTAAGTCTAGCCAATCCACAAGCCCAAGTACTGGGAAAATCCTAGAGGCCGTCAAGCTAATTGAAGAAAAGCATCTTTCTTATGTCAAGGCGCACCAGCAGCGGCTGATCACCAGACTTGACGAAAGTAAGGAAAGTGAAAACGACTTCAAAAAAGCTATCCAAGAGCTTGAGGCCCAGATTCAGCAATTGATTTCTGATAAAGGTATTGAAGAACCTGAATAAAACCGTCCTGCCCACTGTGGTAAGGGCGGTTTTGTTTTGTGAAGAGGGTGCGAAGTTACAAATGCGGGATCTCCCGATGTCTCAATCAGGGTATTTCCCGCATCGTGGAATTGAACATCTACTTTCAATTCCTATGGAAATTCTAACCAGCCTGTACTTTGTAGTCGCTGTGTTTTATCTTATTCTCGCGCTGATTCAAATACTTCAGCAATTTCATTGTCAGTGGCAAGCCTTCATAGCGAATCGTCCTCGGCAACCGCATGGAAGAGTTTCAGACTCATATCGCAACGACCCCAGAAACAGATACCTCCAAGCTGATTTACTAACTTTGCTCAAAGGTGACGTGGCATCCGCCAAAAGACTTTTGGCACAACAGCGGCGAAAAAACCCAGGACAGTCAGATAACTGGTATTTAGAGAAAGTTATTTATGACCTAGAGCGCGATCGGCGATAACCAACTGCGATCGCAGTTGACTAATGACCAATGACCAATGACCAATGACTAAACACAAAATCTCATCAAAAGTAGTTCGAGCCAGAAGCCTTGCCATCTATGAGCTAGAGAAATTTTTCGACTATATCCGCACCATTGAACCAGAACTGGAACCCGACCAAGCGATCGTGTTAACAGCATACGTCTTGAGTGATTTACCAAACTTGTTTCGACAAAATCCTGAGTTAGTCGAACGGATAAAAGAGATAGCGACCAACATCAAGCTTAATAAACATCGCTCTCCTAATAACCAATGAAGAAACAAACGATTTACGTTGCTCTTGCCCTAAACCCTGATAAAAATGGGCTTGTTGCCCTGTGCTGGCACACAGATAAAAGTAGAGCCGGCGATGTCGGCACAGCACTGACTCAACAAAACGGGCTTGCTTTTTTCGGTGTTACCAGCTGTGAAAATGCTGATTTTGAAGCAGATTCCAGCTTCCCCGATGACCACTGGTTGAACGCAAAGAAGACCTAAAAAAACCAAAAAGCCACCAGAAGATTTCGCGATCGTGGTGGCTCTCTGTGAGAATAACTAATAGTATTATGCCACAAAATAGCCAAAATAATCCTAATTTCTGGACGCAGAAACATCAAGAACTTTGCTTGAAATATCGGATAAAAGCAGCATATCAACAGTTCTGGTGCTGGTTAATAAACTATGCCAAACCAGGCAAAGTAATAGAAGTTACATTGCATGAATTTAATGCCTGGGTAGAAAAGCAATCAGGACAACCACTATCCGAGAGACATCTAAAAAATCTCCTTAAAAGACTACTTGATTTCGGACTAGTCAGACTGATAAAAAAATATAACTGGCACGAATTCAAGTTAATAATCAAACCTTTAGAGTGGTTAGAACCACCTAGAAAACGAGCGGAAAAAAGATCCGAAATCAGGATTGATAGTTCCAAAATATCGCCTCAAACCCAAGAAAACAGTTCGCTTGCTCATCAGGAGCCTAGTCAGCAGCAGCAATTAGATATTAAGCCAAACAACCATGTATCCGATGAAACCAAAAACGAAATTAAACAACTTGCCCAAAAAGTAGACATTCATTTACCTGAAAAATGTGAAGTTTACTATTACCCAATTGAAAAAATCTTCTTAGCTTTAAACCTTGTCTTCTTGCGCAATAAACGAGACTCAATTGATAACCGCATCGGCTTATTGATTGATTGCTTGCGCTGGGAATACTGGAATGAACCAGAGAACCTACGTTTACTTCACAAAGCCGGAATTATCACTCCAGAGTCTCTTTACTACGACTATTACTCCACATAAAAACTGCTTCCACTTTCCAGTAGAAGCAGCGACATAATAACCAACTCGATTATGAACCAACCCACACTTTTTGATTTACAAGCTTTTACTAAAACTGGATCTTCTCCTGTTTATGCTTATGATCCGTTCTGGGATGAACTTACCCCCCAAGAGTCACATAGTGTTGGGGGGCAAATTTCAGACTCGGAATCTCCGTGTAAAAGTGTTGGGGAGCAAGTTACATTAACTACTCAAAAATCTGCCCCCCAACACGATACCCACTGGATTGAGGAATACTGGGTTGAGAGATGCTCTAATAAATACTGGTACTACCGTTACTGCTGGATGCAGGGCCGAAAGATCCATCGGCTTTACCTGGGTAGCGTTAATAGTGCGATCGCAAAACAGAAAAAGGCAGATGTGGAAATTGCAATTAGCGACGGGCAGTCACCCCAGGAGATTGAAGAGTTGATTCGCTCCTGGCGTGGTTTGCGATCGCACTCCTAAACCGCCGCAGTTCATCCCAGCGTCGGCTAGTGGTCGAGCCAGTATGGCTGTACTGGTTGGGGTGGAATTTTGAGATTCTGGATTCTACAAAAGAGTCGATGGCCCGCAGAATCATCTGTTGATCCATTATTAGACCGGAGTCGATTGCATAGGCGTATTCTAAAATTTGTTCTGCGAGTGCGACTGGTACACGGATCGATTGAGTTTTACCGTGATTCCAAGCTGGTTGCCAGCTGGTGCGATTCTTCCCCGGCTTTAGCATTACCATTACCTTGAAAGGCCTGTTTCAAGGCAGGATACAGCGTTTTTTAAACTTATGCAATCGTTTTTTTTGGCGATCGCCGGTTCACTACCCCGCTCCCTGTTCCCCATTCCCCAATCCCTCTTCCCCCAATACCCAACGACTATATAGTGTCAAGCATTCTCAACAAGAAGAAGTTGTGCTGCGGGCCTCCACAAGTGGGGTGAAAGCATTGATTTTTCGTGATAAAAGTGCTTAAAAGCAAATTTTTTATTGGGAGTCAATTTCATTAAGACTCTAATTACAATAAAAAGCGATCGCACCAAATAGGATGAATGTGCGATCGCAATAAATCCAATAAGGTTAGGTGTTTCTAACCGAGTCCAGCTTATCCGCCCTGGCTGCGGTTTGTCATAAGTTCGGGTACACCCGGTCAACTTCATCCCATGCCTGGTTAGTGAGATTTTCCAGTGCCATAGCCAAATACACAGGATGATCGTATTCCCCTTTCTGCAAGCGGTCGAAGAATATCTCGATTTGGAGGAATAGGAGGTTGGGGTTCATAGAGTTGCGATCGCGCTTTTGACTTCATCCAGTTCAACATCGATATAAGGGTCAAGTCCTTTGTTGTCACGGTGTCCGGTGATTTTGCGAATCACGTCCTTGTCAACAGAATTTTTCCGCAATCGGTTCACTAAGCTCCGGCGGGTACTGTGAGTTGAGATTCCCTTGGTACTCATTCCCGCCTTTTCGGTGGCCCGCTGGAGGATATCGTAGGCGTTTCGCCAAGTAATTGGCTTTGTGCCGCAGCGCGAAGGGAAAAGCCACCCAGAGTTGTCAGGTTCAAATCCTTTGAGAGATTCTTTCAAATTTTCATGAACTGGAATCTCTACAGTTTCAGCTGTCCCATCTGGGCGATGCTTTCTGACCATTGCCGGAAAAATCAGTACATCCTTGGGTTGGCCATTGCGATCGTAAACATCTTCAGTTTTGAGTTGAACCAGTGCCCCCCAGCGCTCACCTGTATACCAAGCTAAATCCATCAGTAATTTATATTTGTCGGTTCTCACTTGTCGTTTGATTTTGACAAACTCACCATCTGAGATGACCGAGGCTTTTCCCTTTCTGTTATTCTTTGGCATAGACATAAAATAATTTTCGAGTATTCCGCTTTTACCTGGAAAGGAGGTAAAAGCGGAATTTACTAAATATTCACTAACCGTAAATATTCGCTCAATCCTATTCCCAGCAAAGGATACGCGTCGTCAGGATATATACCACTTCTACATAAAAGTGGAACATTTACACTTTTTTTGTTAAGCCATACAACGGATTTATTCACCTCATCAAATCCGCTTTTATGGAACCAACACTTACTGCCGTATTTGGGGCTAACGCCACACAGGATGCAGATACTTTAACTATCAGCAAAGCCGATCTAACTTCTACAGGTTTAACCCCTGGTGCTAATAACACCGCAGAATCTTTGTTAATAGCGCTGATGCTCAAATTCAAAGCTGCACTAACAGATGCGGGTAAAGATACCAATATAGACCAATCTGTTGCAGTTGTAGATGGTTTTAGCCCCAGCATCACGACTCGCAATGATGCTATTTACTTGCGAAATACCATATCCGTGGAAATCGACCGGGTGCTTACAGGAGCAGCCACAATTGACCCCAATTTGTATTAATCATGCTTTCATTAACACTTGCTCAATTATTTGGTGTTAATGCTAGCCAAACTGCTACTGAATTGGTAATTCAAAAAGCCGATTTAGTAGCAATAGGTTTAACACCGCAGTCAAATAATCGTGCTGAACAATTACTAGTTGCTCTTTTATTGCAAGCACTAAGCAACTTTTACGGATACATCACAGACGAAAACGGCAATATTATTACCGATGAGAATAATGTCCCAATTGGATACGACAATCGTCAGTTGTATGAACTTCTAGAAATGTTTCGCTGGGATGCCTATGCTAAAGAGCGAAATGGCAATGTTTATCTATCAGAAACAATCATAATTCATTCTTATGCTGAAGCAGATTAAAGATTTAGGTACAGAAAAAATCATTCCTGATGATACAGACGTTATTGCATTTCAACAAACTGATGGGCTTACAGGGCACATCTCACGAGCTAATTTTCTCTCTGGAATTAGCGGAGACGGTGACTATCCTACTTCTTTTACTCACTGGCACGATGAAAGTATTATCCTATCGGGCAATTCTTTAATTTATGATATTACTCCGTCTTACACCTACGGACTAGGCGTGATACAGCATCCGCCAAGTAGTTCCGATAGTTTTAAATGGAGTTCGTTGCTTGATGCAGGTAATTATGGATTGAATTTTTTAGTAGGGGCAGGTAGCAATAGAGGAATTGGATCGTTGTATATAAATGGAATTCTTGCACACAATGATTTAGATTTATATGCCCCTAGTACTAGCAGCATTATTCTCAAAAGGAATATTACAATCAACAATGCTGGATTGCACGAATTTAAGATTAATGTTTCTGACAAGAATATCTCATCAAGTAATTATTATTTTGTGATGACAAAAGCTTGGGGGAGCAAATGACTTCATACTGCTCTCTCGGCGACAAGACAACCGTAGAAATTTTGTCCCCAGCAAAAGAAATTCTTATTTTCGACAACGCTCCCATCACGGTAGAGGTGATAACTTCCAATGAGGGAGAATATCAAGACTATACACATAACATGAATCAAAAGATAGACAAATCTTTTGCTAAAAATGTTGTTTCTGTTATTGTCAACGATCCAATAAATGATTGGATTTTTTCAGGTGAGTATCCTCCTGATAATCCTATTGTTCATAGAACTTGTCCTATTCCTTCAGTAATAGATGGAAAAATTTATCTTGATTTTGATCCATTGGGTTACTCAGATAATATCGGCTCTTGTACTTATAAGGTCTATTTTGGGGGATACAAATTAACAGCTACAGACGCACGAGGAATAAAAATTCAAAGGACTTATGACCAAGAGCCAAAATACACCGTAGCTTGTGGTGATAATTGCCCAGAAGGTAGCCACAAATGCACACACAAGAAATACCCAGGTTATTGCTGTGTTCCGTGCAAAGAAGTCGGCGATCGCCTGAAAAATATTGCAAATAAAGTAGGTCGATAAATGGCAGAAGTTTGTAAGGATATTGACGCTGGTCTAGCGGCTTTAAATCGCAAAATCGATGCACAAAATCAGCGCATACGAGAATTAGAGCGCAAGCAACAGCAGTGTTGTGAAGGTCATGAAGACGATAGCAATGCTGACCTTTCACAAATTCTTAAAAGGCTAAAGAAAGCAGAAACAGACATTCTTGAACTTGGCGGCGTACTTAAAACCGTTATCGATGACGTGAAAGACCTATTAGATGCTGCGGTTGAACATACTGAAACAGCTAATCAATCACAAGGCATTTTTGCAGCAATTATTGATTTCTTCGTAGATGAGTAATCATGGCAGTCTCTCAACAAATATCACCCAGTGCTTTAAGGGCTTACAAACTATCTAAATACGCTAATGGTCAGCCGGGAAAGATGCTACTTGAAGCCAAAAGGGTAAAGCGAGTAACGTCTCAATTTATGACTAAAAGTGGTGCAAAAGAAGCTGCTAAACGCATGAAGACTCTTAAAAAAACTGCTGCTAATGCAAAGAAAGTTGCAGATGCTACAAAGAAAGCCTCTGACCTTGCTACCAAAGTAAATGAAGTACTCTTTAAAAATATTCCTGGTAGCGCTGTACTTGATAAAGCCTCTCGCGTTGGCGGTATCCTTGGTATTCTTTCTGCAATTGGGTTGGTGCTTTTAGTCAAACTTCAAGAGTTTGTCTCAAGCAGGGCTTTTGATGATATTAGTCAGATAGGAATCGAGCTAACGAAGACTAATACAATAGCAGTAAACAATGGATTAAAGCTCAAAACCATTGATACCAAAATGCAGAAGCTTGAGCAAGAATTAAGTGCCAATGCTAGGGATTTTTATCAATTAAATAAGCAAGCCGGAACTATTGCTAAAAATGCCGCAGAAGCTAAAAAGCAAAGTAATGATGCATTATACGAAACTCGGCAAGGGAGAACAATTCTTGAGGGGAAAATAGCTGAATCTAAAAAGCAGAGTAACGATGCTTTGTACGAAACTCGTCAAACAAAGTTTAGTTTAGATAGCAAAATTCAACAAATTAACGCCAACATAGCGCGAATTAGCTCAAAGGCTAATGATGGATTTCAAAATGCCATCAATACCACTATTTCTAAACTACAGGCAGAATTAGCATCGGTTAGAGCGAGTCTTAAGACAATCAAGCCAGCTACACCTGTCGATACTGCATCTATTACCGCAAATGCCGTCAGTGCTGCAAAAGCTGAGGCGCGAATCGCACAATCTCAAGTTTCTGCACTGCAAGCTGTGGTAGCTGGATTAAGTGGCCAAATTGCTGGAGCCATAACTTTAGGAAGTACTGCTATTAATGGAGTTTCAAATTTAGGTAATGCTGTAAATGCTGTGAACAATACTGCTAATACTGCATTAAATGAAGCTAAGAAAAATGCAGGAATTGCACCATTACAGCAATCAAATTTATCGAAGGAGTTTGACCAAAAGCTTGCTGACTTCGAGAGACTTAGTACAATGACTGCCGATGAACGCTTTGAAGAATTCAAAAAAGAAAATAACAAAGCGCTCGGAATTCGGGACTTGCAACAATCAAATTTATCGAAGGAATTTGATAAAAGACAAGCCGACTTTGAACGACTTAGTACAATGACTGCCGACCAACGATTTGAGGAATTTCAAAGAACAAATCGTGAGTCTTTGGGACTACTAGAAAAAGATTTAACTCAAACCAAAAAAGAGGTTGACAGCAACCGAGCAACAATTACAAAAATTGACACAAAGCTAGGACAACAAGCAAAAGTGAACGAGGAAGCTTTACCAAAACTTGATCAAATACTCGGAATACTCCCCTTAATTCCGGCGCGGGCTGCGGCCGCAATTAAACCGGATATACCAACAATTCCACAGATCGAGCAAGCAGCCGCGACTGGAACATGCAGAACCACCCAGCCGGGGGGCTGCATGAATAAAGCACTAAAAGACAATGCAGCCGACATTACCAACAATAACAATACCAATTCAGCCAATATTTTAGATGCGGTAAATACTGGTGCAAATGCTGCGCTCCTCCAGGGACAGCAAACAATATTAGCAAGACTAGGTGATCAACTTCCGGGAGGCATCGGTGGGAAGCTATCCCGCTTTGCAGATTGGATGCACTTGGATAGAGTACTCAACATGATGATATTAGGCGCTACTATCCACAATGCATTAATGCTTTCCAACGACATCGGACAAACTTTTGTTGGAATAATCAACAATGTATTGCAGTTAATCGGATTGAAAAAAGAAGATGGTAGTACGTTTGACATCGGTTCTGTCATTAGTAGTTCAATTGAAAATCTTATTAAAAATGCAATTGGAGCCGAGAATTATACAAATCTAACAACAGCTTGGGCTAAGGCTAATAGAATTTATCAAGCTTCAGTTAATATATTAAATGCTTTTCAAGGGCTGTCATCTGCAATACTTACTGGCTTAGAGATGACGGCTGGCAAAGTTGCCAAAATTGGAAATGCACTTCGCAATGCTGGTGAAGTTTTAGAAAGTGCTTACGGTTGGATGAATCCACAGCCCAAATTTAATCGTGTTACTCAAACTCTAGAAAACTTGCAACAAGGAGCATCAACCATACAAATGGTAACTCAAGCCCCATTAGATATTATCAATGCCACCACTGAATTAACGACAGCAACCACTGAATTAACTAACGCAATTAAGCAGGATGAGAACCCAGCTAACAAAGGTAAAGAATCGCCAGAGCCAGATAAACTCAAAGCGGATCAAGCAACAGCTAAATTAGCGAGTGCTGGCTTAGAAATAGTAGATTTAGATTTAGATCCAGATGACTAAATATGCCACTACCAGATAACTTTAATGAATGGGAATTTTTGCAAGATACTGTAAGACGTTGGCATAATAAAGCCGTTATCCAGTGGTTTAAAAATCAAGCAGTTGACGACATTTCTACACCGAAAGCAGCTTTACGCCATGCCTGTACAATGAAGGATGGCGACACTTCCACAATGACCATGATGAGGTTGTGGTTATTTGAGGTTACTGCTGGTCACGCTCAATCTTTGCAAGCTCCTATTTATGGAATTCCAGTTGCGGATTTCCAGCGTGATGTCAGCTTCAAGCCACAGGTCAAGCTGTACTTTCGTGAGAGATACACTAACCTAACCGACCGTACAGCGCCGGGACGCGGAGAAATTTGCTTTCGACTGATGAATGAATCAGCCCAAACTTACACTCGCGCCAAAGCTGAAGAAATGGCGAGAGACATTAAACGTGAATTTGCAAATCCCATATTTGTTTGGGAAAAGGGCATACATTACTACTACTACCGTGATCCAGAAAGAGGGTATGATTTACGGCTTTTGGTAAAGTCAAAAGCTGAGGGTGAGAGACTGGCGCGTAATGTACTTCAGATCCAGGGACACCCATTTGATAGTACCAATGTAGATTTTATGGACACTGACAAACTTTATCCCAGCAATCCAGGCACTCAGCTAGTGTACGGGCGGCAGGTCAAGAAACCTGTAAAACGTCCTATCGTGGATGTTCGCTTTCGTCATGCTCAGTTATTCCTGAATGGACGGCAGACAGTTATTAATCTTGTGTCAACTCCAGAAAGCGCTTTGCGATCGGTAATTGAAAGGGTGAATACTGCGTAGTTTTTTCATGGAAACAAGTATACTGATCGACACGAATTCTGTGCGCTTTGCCCAATGTTATACAGGATGTATAAAACGCGACCGAGTAGTGTACAGCAATGGCTAAACGATTTAATAACTTAGATGCAGCATTAAAATATCTTCGCCCAACTTCATCAGGAGAAGATGGAGTAGTACCAGACGCACCAGCTGGTACTCCATTAAAGAAATACCAGGATTGGAAAGCGGGAAAAGTTGATATTGACTATCCCAGATCAGCATCATCTAATCCTGGGAAGTTTGAAAAAATTGGCATCAAACCTTTCGCGCTGCCCGCAGCATCAACAGTTGAATATGTGACAACCATATCCGCCAGAGCGCAAGGACAGTACGCTCTATTTGGATTAGGTACAGCTGCTTTAGGGATAGAAGCTCCAGATAGTGACGATATTGTAGCTGTAGGTTATAAACCAGCGAAAGCTTCCTGCCGGAATATTACAGGAACTACAGCAACTAGTGTAACGAGTAAACTGACTGGCATACCCTACAAAACTAAAGCTGATACAGCTTATATTTTCCCATTTGGCAGGATTACAGCAAACGCAACTTATAGCGAACAAAAAGCGGCTATTCTTGCGCTTGTCACTGCGGCAGCTGGAACTAAATCTGTATCCTTTATTCCTGAAAAATTCTAATGCTTGCAGACTTGACTAAGTGCGAAATTATTCTCGTTCCTCAAGTCTCCCAAGAAGAAATAAGCGATTTAATCAAGCGGGAGGAAATCACCTCATTAGCAAATTCTCGGTTTGCTAAAGGTGAAATTTCCTTCCAAGATTACATTGATTGCTTGGAAGTCGTGGGAGTTTGTATTGATGATTATTTGCTAACAGTTGAAAATAATTTGACAATAGCAGGAGTCTTATAGTGACTCAGTTTAATGATGCGAATAAGTGGAATCTAATTATGGATTCCACTAAAAATGCAACGATGTCGGGTGAGAAGATCATTCAATCAATAGCAGCTTTTGAACCTTCTCACCTTTTTTTATCTTCAATTGTGGCAGTTCAAGTATTCAGTGCTACAGCCAAACCAAATTGGTATAAAGCTGGATATTTAAATCAAGCTATTCCAGTGCCGTTTTCGCTAGGTTTAGCACTTGGGGAATTTCGCTTTATTCCTCTTTATACGCCAGTAATTATTAAATTTTTGCACTTTCAGAGTAATTATCAAGTTTCGTTTGAAGTGCCACCATACTTTCAAGATTGCAATTTTAAGATATGGGAATTTGTAGATAACTAATTTTAAACAATGACTACTGCACAGCCAATAATAGCTGTTACCAATTCTTCTAGTAGCTCCCCAGGAATAACACTAACTCTAGAAAGCACTGGTATATTTTTAGGGATTCTTGTTAGCGCTTCTGTTCTTGGTGGTGTAGCTGTTACCGTCATCAGCAAAATGAATCGAATTTCAAATTCGATTACTCAAATTGAAAAGACTCTTGAAGAACAAGCGAGGAATGCTGAAAAAATTCGTGAGATTGATAGGACATTAGCTTTACATATTCAAGAGTATGTGAATCGAAAAGATGTTGTCCAGATGGTTTTGGGTCAATTAAATGAGAAAATTGACCACAAATTCAAGCGAGTATTATTTTACACTAGAGATATCCAGCGGTTTCTTCAGCGTGATACTGATTTCAAGATCCGTGAGTACGAGGAAACGACTCAGCCGGATGAATAACTCACTGGGGATTCACTCTAGCTGAGTAGCTAAAGCCTTAACAAACTCTCTAGACGTAAACTGAAACATAAACTGTAAAAGTTTAGATATCTGGTTTAAATATGCATTATCCAGAACCCTTGTAGAGATGTAGCAGTGCTACATCTCTACATTTTTTCTACCAAATATCTCTTGAGTAGAGTAAGTGAAAGGGGTAAGCTTTTTTAAAATCGTATGAGATGGGCTACTTTGATGTTCGTCGATTAACTAGGGTAGCGCTAGCTTGGTCAACAGGCATTAGCACAACTTCATTAATATTGACATGGGGCGATCGCGTCACACAGAAAAATATCACATCAGCCACATCATCTGCTGTTAGGGGTGTAACTCCCTGGTAGACTTTGTTGGCGCGTTCAGTATTTCCGTGAAAGCGTACCTCGCTAAATTCCGTTTCTACCATACCAGGGTCAACGGAAGTTACACGTACCTGTGTTCCTAATAGGTCTTGTTTTAAACCTTCAGAAATTGCTCTGACAGCAGCTTTGGTAGCACAGTAGACATTACCACCGGGATAGGTTTGATGTCCGGCGATGGAACCTAAATTTACCACATGACCGCGATCGCGGCTTACCATTCCCGGAACGACATAGCGGGAGACGTAAAGTAAACCCTTAACGTTAGTATCAATCATGTCTTCCCAATCTTGAAAGCTGCCTTCGTGCAACTTGTCTAAACCACGACTTAGACCAGCATTATTAATGAGAATATCGATGTCAGACCAGGCAGAGGGTAGAGTCGCAATGGCAGATTCAACAGCATGGCGATCGCGCACATCTAGTTGTAGTAAATGAATTTCAGTACTAAAATCTTTACTTAGAGTATCTGCTAGCTGCTGCAAACGTTCTAACCGTCGTGCTGCTAAAATCAGTTTTGCACCCGCACCAGCAAAGATTTTTGCACAAGCAGTACCAATACCACTACTTGCACCAGTGATCAAAATAATTTGATTTTGTAGGGAAATCATTAGGATAGTTAGGAGTGAGGAGTTAACAGTTATGAATTATGAATTAGCACAAGTTTCATCGTTCATAATTTATCATCAGTCGGCCATAACTCCTAACTCCTAACTCCTAACTACTTCTTCACTACTTGCAAGCGCTGAGTTACCATAGTCATTCCATTACCCCGCAGGATGACCGCAGAAACCCATTGGCTACCTGGGGTAGATGGTGCTTGTCCAACTTTAAACAGTCCGCCAGATGTTAATAATTGCAAATCTACGGGTGTAGGGTTAAGAAATTTATCTGGTTTAATGGGTTCTTCTAGCGCCGTTCCTAGTAGAAAATCATCACCAAGTGGCTCTTGGACGATCGCATCAAAATTATACTTCTGACCAACTTGCACCTGCTGTGGTAATTTAAAATCAATTTGGGGTGGTTTGCTACCAGAGGTAAGCAAGGTTCGTTCTGACAAAATATCTTGGCGGACTATTTTTCCGCCTTCAATACGCTGACGCGATTTAATCGTCGCATTAAGAGCCAACTTATTAGTGTTACCAGAGGGTAAGCCAGTTATCTTTGTTTCTGTTTCAGCAATAATCCCATTGGCTTCAGGTTTTGAAGATAGCAGTTTCGTGCTGTATTGCAATTTCGGATATCGTTGCCAAAGTGAAGTCAAAGACTTTTCCAGGGTTTGGAGGTTTAATCCATCGCCATGAGTGAAATTGGGGCTGTAAAATTGCAACACTCCTCTAACATCGCCTCGGCTAGCAGCGCTATCAACTTGTGTCAACAGGTTTTTCAGATCGGCTGGTGCATTTTGGGGTGTTGTGGCTTGGGATAATTGCTGTGGTGTTGCAGCTTGAGTACGTTGCCAACCAGTTGTTAAACCAATAGTCAGTAAGAGCGAAACCAGCCAGATATTTGCTGGAAATTTGAGTTGTCGTCTCACTAAGGCGGTAATAATGTTAGTCATTGGTAAGAATTTACTGATTTGATTAGAGAAAGTAAGCAAATTGTTTTATCTTAGTTAAGCTAGACGCTAAACGGTAGAGGTTTGATGGCAAACGCACCGATACGATTATTAATAGCTGCCAGTGGGACTGGTGGACATTTGTTTCCAGCGATCGCCCTGGCGCAAAAACTTCCAGACTATCAAATAGAATGGCTGGGAGTACCCGATCGGCTAGAAACTCAACTTGTCCCCAAACAGTATCCCTTGAATACTATTGCAGTTGAAGGGTTTCAGCAAGGGTTTGGACTTTCTTCGATTCGCATTTTGGGTAAACTCGCCCTTTCGATTTTAGAAGTCAGACGAATTCTCAAACAGGGGAATTTTCAAGGGGTATTTACCACAGGCGGTTACATTGCCGGGCCAGCCGTCATTGCGGGGCGTTCTCTCGGTTTACCAGTGATTTTCCACGAATCTAACGCCTTACCAGGTAAAGTAACTCGCTTTTTTGGCCCTTGGTGTAGTGCGGTAGCCTTGGGATTTGAAGTAGCTGCTAAGTATTTACCTCGTGCCAAAAATGTCTATGTTGGTACTCCTGTAAGAGAGCAATTTCTTGATGGGGCAATTAATGCACCATTGAATTTAGCTATTCCTGATGGTGTTCCTTTAATTGTTGTTTTTGGTGGTAGCCAGGGTGCAGTTGCAGTAAATAAGTTGGTGCGCGAATCTGCAAAAGCTTGGTTTGATGCTGGTATTTATGTAGTACATTTAACTGGCGATCGCGATCCCGAAGCAGACAGTCTCAAACATCCACAGTACATAGCCTTACCTTTTTACAACAAGATGGCAGCGTTGTTGCAACGTGCTTCTTTGGCGATTAGTCGTTCTGGCGCAGGTAGCTTAACAGAGTTGGCAGTATGTGGAACGCCAGCGATTTTGATTCCTTACCCCTTTGCCGCAGAAGACCATCAATCTTACAATGCAGACGTATTTACAAAAGCTGGTGCGGCGTTAACACTGAAGCAATCGGAGTTGACGACTGAAGCATTGCAAAGTAATGTGTTGAATTTATTGCAGTCACCGCAAGAGTTAACAAATATGGGGGAAAAAGCAAAGGCGATCGCAGTTCCTGATAGTGCCGACAAGTTGGCGCAGTTAGTGCGTGAGGTGATAGAAAAATAACTTTGATTATTTAGTATTACAGAATATGTTATTTAGCAAAAAATTCCGCTTTACAGTAGGTTGTGCTGCCTTATTACTTGTCAGTTTAGCAAGTAGTTATCTATATACCCACTCAAAAACTAAACAGCTAGCTCAAAAAAATCACTCATTTACTCAACCAGAAAATTCTACCCTACTTCAATCACAGATTTCTCTGACCTCAAATCAAGCTGCTGATCAACTTACTTCAAGGTTTCAAAATGCTTTTTCATCTCGACAGAACTTGTTAGCAGCATCTGTACCCTATCCAGTTATTGATGAGTTCAAAAAATATAAATTTAACATTAATGGCAGCCAGATTGCTACCTCAGGGAAATTACCAAATAGTAAAGTTAAATTTAATCAAGGAGATTTATTAACTGTTCTCGTTAATACTAAAAAATATTTTCAAGATTATGCTTCAAAAGACCCAGATATTATGCGTCCAGGAGTACTTACTACTCAAGGAGTTACTGTACCAGATGTGCTCAAAACTTTGGATTTCATGATTGCTGTTTTGAAGGAGGATATTGCTAATAATCGGGCTACTCGTTTACAAGACTCTAAATTTATTAATACCAATTTTCGAGTCATTAAATGGTCTGCCTACAACCCCAAAAGTAAACAGCAAAAACAATTACGAATCACCAAATATGCTGTATTTACTCACCCTGGTTCCCGCAAGAAAACCTCTACTTTTAATATACCAATTTATAGCTTAAAAGATAACTATAATAACGATAAGTTTTACACCCGGTACACAAAGCAAGATGTTTTGTCTGGTATTTATGAACCAGGTGGTAGAGAATTTGGAAAAGTTACAACTCTTGCTTATCTAACTAGAAATGGCTTAGAAGAAGCAATTATGCAAGGAACAATCCTGATTAATTTTACAGATGGTGATCAGGCATTTTTTAATGTAGATAGAAACAATGGAATGGCTTATATCCGCGGATTAAAGGCAACAGCACAAAAGCGTTATTGGTATTTTAGAGAAGTTGATGATATTAAAGGCTATGGATACAAAATAGATGCAAAAATTTCTATTAAACCCGGAGTTACTTTTGCTGGAGATGTTTTGAATATCGGTTTAGGTAAGGTGATTGTGATTGAGCATACTCAAGGTGGTCGCAAACATTTGCAAATGGGAGTCATCGCCGATACAGGTGGAGCATTTTTACCCAATCTTTATCAGCTAGATTTTTTGGCAGGTATTTTTAAGAATAAAAAAGAATTTGGGCAAAATATAAGCCAATTACCGGAATATGCCACAGCATATTTTTTAGTCAAGAAGTAATGCATTGACCAAAGAGGGGGGAAAGGGGAAAGGGGAAAGGTTAAAGGGAAAGGAAAAAGATGTATTTCGAGATACGTAGTACGAGAAATACAGCGTCCTCGCCTCGTATCAAGCCCCTAACTTTAGTTATGGGGTTCCCTTTCCCTTTTGCCTTTAACCTTTTCCCTGCCCGAAGGAAGGGCTTGACCTGATGTCAAAAATCTATGCACGGGTTAACAATTCTAAGTTGTGGCCATCGGAATCATAGAAATAGAAGCCACGACCTTCCTTTCTGTGGTTAATTTGTCCTTTATTCTGATGCATAGGGTCGCTACTGTATTCAATCCCTGCCTCTTTGATGCGTGCAAAAATTGCATCAAATTCTTCATCACTGACATGGAACGCATAATGATGTGGCTCGAACGCTTCAGCGTCGGCGAAGTCGAGCGTTAATGCATCATTTATATGCACAGCAGCGAAGTGACCAACGGGAAGCTCGATCTCTAAACCGAAAATTTTTGCAAAGAACCTCGCCGATGCTTCTTTATTATGTGCGGGCACTATGGTGTGATTTAAAGTAATTGTCATGTCACACCTTCCCTCCTAATTTTGGTAGTAATCCATATCAACTCTCGATTTCAGAGTCGATAACAACAATGTTCCTTTCTATTTTATCTTTTGGGCGCTAACGCCGAAGTAAATATATCTAAATCCTGTGTTCAATGTATTTGGAACAACTACAAACACTAAACATCAAGCTTAAATAAGCAAACCTGATAACTCATATCAGTTTTACTATAGTAATAAAACTTGATTAAAAATTGTAAAGCAGTGTAAAGTACATTCACAGGGAAAAACTTTACCGCCTGATTCATAAATAACTAACCGCACTTATAAAACAATGACAACAACCTTACAACAGCGCTCAAGCGCCAAT